>JAFSTJ010000166.1 GCA_017450525.1 Victivallales bacterium
TGGGGTACAAGAAAAGGACCTTGGCCTGCAAGGTACTCCGCAAGCGACTCTGCCATTTCGTACTGAAAGCGTTCTTCATAGATTTTAATCAGATGGTCGTATGCCCAGACCTTTTCCTTCTCTCCCATGCTTGCCAACTCTTTGCACAAATGAATCGGATTGAACTCGGGAGGCAGGAAAAAACGCCTGTAACCTGTAGCCAGCTTTGTCCACGTCTCCTCATCCGACAAGGTGCGCAACTGCTTTTTGAGGTCAATGTCTTTGATGTAAACACTTTCCAAGGCTTCATGCATTCCGTAGCAATTCTGAAACAAGTTGGCCTGCAACTTGAGGGCTTCTGCCCTGCCTCCAGCCTCGGAAAGACGCTTGAAAAGCCAGCGAAGTCTTTCGCCGTCGTTCTTCGCCGCTTCCCACTTCTCTGGCAGAGCAAAGAACAGCGGTTCTCCATTTTCATCAACGGGTATCCCCGTGGAGGATGCACTGGGAATATAACATTCCTGCGTATAGTCAGGCTCTTCAGTCAAATCCGTCAATATCTGGAACCGCCAAAAATCTCTGGGAAAACGCCTGCTTTTCAGAAACAGTTGAATCAACGCAAGATAATAGTCCTTGAGATGCTCGCCTTCCGACGGGACAGGACGTTCAAGCATTGCCTTCATCCAGAAAAGCCTGTCCTGCTCTGTGACATCAATAACAATGCCGCTGTACTCCCGTATGAATCTTCCCTCAACCACTTTGCCGTATGACGAATAGTCGAACTTCATCGCGCAATGCGCCGCAAACTCCCAATCGAACGGACGCAACGCCAGGACTTCTGCCCTCAAGTCATCTATCTTTGTCGTCTCATCTTGACGCTCCAGTGCCTTCAAGGCGTCAAGATAATCCTTGCCCGCCTCCCAGCCTGTGTTATCGGGTCGTTTGAGCAGTTCATGCAAGGTCTCATACGCATCCTTGTAATCGCCTTTCTGAAATTGCGTCGCCGCTGCTTCACGCAGTTCTTCGATGGACATCGGATTTTTATTTGAATGTCTGCTGAAAATACTCATTACCTATTCTCCTTGAAGCAATATAAAAACAGGCTTTTATTGTCCTGCATATAATATGTCCATCTTTTTTCATTTTGCAAGTCGATATCTATTTATTTTATATGAACACCATGTCCCCCAAGGAGGTAGGTAACCAGCAATTGATCGCATGAAAGCGATGAGTGTCAACTGTGTGCTTCCCTATCGGGCGTTCCAATTCAGGCTGCCTGAAAAGCAGCGCCAGAACTCCTCCATCGCGGATATCAGACGCAGCATGGACATCCTTCACAAGAACGGCATCAAGCTGATATTCAGCATGCTTGACGTCTATGGCCATCATGGCGACGTGAAGCGCTTCGAGGGCGTCGAGGGGATGGACAACATTATCCGCGTGACTGTCAACGGTCTGAAAGACCATCCTGCGCTTCTGGGTTGGTATATCTCCGACGAAAATCCCTTGGAGGACCTGCCGATGCTTCTCAGGATGAGGACGCTCATCAATGAGATTGACCCCTTCCACCCCGTCTGCACGCTGACAAACCTGACGAAAAACTACGTCTTTTTCGCGCCGACGGGTGATGTGTTCCTGGCGGACAACTATCCGATTCACAACGAGAAAACACAGTCGATGCGGTTCATTCGCAGCTGCTTCAACGCATCGGAGAAGGATGCCCGCATCGGCCTGTGGTGGCTGCCGCAGATCTTCAACTGGGGGATTTACAAGTGTCCTCGCACAAAGCAGCCATACAGCGATACACGCTATCCGACGGAGGAGGAGATGCGTTCCCATAACCTGCTGGCTCTGAACCATCGGGCGCGCGCCGTCATTCCATACGCATACAATTCCGTCGCCAGGCATGACGCCTACGATCCTGGCTCCAGCCAATGGTTCTGGCCACGCGTCGCCAACGTCATGCGGGTGGTCAAAGACCTTGAGCCCTTCTTCGTCGAGACGGAAGAACCCGTCAAGCTGTTTGAGGAAAAGGTTGGCGAGGCCATTGTCGAGGCGAGGCTGCACAAGGCCGACGACCAGAGGAAGATTGTCGTCATCACCTCGGATGGTCCAGGCGATGTCAAGGCCATTATCAAAGTCGGCAAAGCGGGGCTGAAATCGCGTTTCGGCCATACAAAAGACCTCGGGGACGGCTCCTACGAGTTCACCGCCCAAAACACCGCCTCCGACGTCCTGGACTTTTAGCCAGGGCTCTGTTCCCTCATACAGTTTTGGTTAATTATTGTTGGAACGGAGGTAACCCAAATAGATTGTTCTGAATCAGGGCAAAGAACATCATGAATCCTGCCCACACGATGTAATAGATGACAAGAAACACCGTCTCTGACACCACGCATATAAGGATCCGCTCTATCATCTTCTTCACAGACTCGAAGCTTCTGTAGAAGAAATAAAAGCTGGACACCGCCGTATGCGCAAAGCACAGGTACAGAATGAACCCGAAAACACTTAGGGTGTCTTTCAATGAGACGATGGGCGCGTCTTTCGATGTGAGGATGTAACCCTCTAGAACCATGTATGCCGCAGGAACTACAATCGGAAGAAGGCAGGCCACTATGCAATATCTTATGACAGAAGAATGGCATGGCGGCCATTTGCAAATATACAAGTTCTTCATCTGCGTTTCTGCCAGTGCATTAATTCAAATGCAACACCTCACTGTATCATACTCTCTTGTGAAACAGAGCATCTGAATAATGTTAAAATCAGGGTATGTTTACTTGCCACGTGGTATTAACCAAATGAGCCATACGTCATTATACCAATGGTGATTATCCTCCAGGGAAAGCAGTCATGAAAAACATATAACTCATTATAAACAAACAAATTAAGCATGGCGGGCAGAACGCGATTTAATCATAACCTGCATATTTACTCTTTTCTGCGGTTATAGGTCTCGTGTCAGCAGCCGCCGGCATGTTGTCTAGAACAGCTATTACCTATAATATATATTGGCAAATCAAGACTTCAAACAA
>JAFSTJ010000167.1 GCA_017450525.1 Victivallales bacterium
CCATTGCCAAGGCAGACGTATGGCACGTAGTTGTTGTCATGCTTGTCATACAGCAATATCATCAGACCGCCGTTTGCCTCGGGAACGCCTTTCTTTTTGTTGTCCATCAGGTATTTGTTGTCCCAAAGGCACATGTTTGGATTGTCAGAGCTACGCTCTCCCAATGTGAATGTGAACTCCAGCCTGAATGCGCCCTTCGGCGTGAGTTCAGGATATTTCTTAATAGCCTGAATGCCTTCGGGCTTGGTCTTGGGGGACAAGCCAAGCTTCAGACTTTTGCCAGTTTCGCCTTCCTCTATCTTGGTGAAGCCCCTGGGCTTGAACTGGAACTTTCCATCCACGCTGTTGATTTCGCCCTTGGTGAAATCCCATTCGGCTATAATTTCATCAGCAAATGCCACGCCCAACGCAAGGCACAGTAATACGGAAACTATTGATTTATACATTTTATCTCCTTCTGCGTTAATAATTAAAGATTCGTGTCATATCCCAACTTGAACACGACTGGGACATAACCATCAGCAAACATTTCATGAAGCGGCTTGACGCATTGATTTGCGGACAGAGCAACCATTTCGCCATAAGTCATTGAACCAGCATGTCCATCAATGAAGCAAATCTGCCCCTTTCCAGAACATTGCGTGGCGCTTCCTTCGGCACCAGAAGGTTCCGCCTGGTACACGCGGGGGTCTGGGGCACCATGCCTGAAGCCAATATAGCCCACTCCAAGCAAACCACAGGCATTCAAGCGCCTGCTGTCACTGAACAGAAAAACACTAGAGGCATCCCTCACGCAATTCAATGTGCGCTGGAAATAGTAGCGCGAAGAGCGACTATTGCTGCTGCTGGAAAGGAAGGTATTGATCGCATAATGTGAATAGTAGAACTGACCATCATTATATTTATCTCCGAACACAGCTGGCTCTGAGGGGCAGCTGAAGGTGCCTGCAGTCTTATATGGACCAAAATACTCGCACCCATATCCACCTGTAAGAGCGGCTGTGTTATTATCTGGCTTGTAACCAGCAAGCAGACCATACCAGGTCCTTGCATGCAAATAAGGAGTCGCAGGAGCACTTGTTGAGGTTGGCACAATCCAGTCCTCATAGTCTCCGGAATACTGCGCCTGGGCCAGCCCCATCTGCTTCAAGTTGTTGGTGCAGGAAATGCTGCGTGCCTTGTCTCTCGCCTTGCTCAACGCGGGCAACAGCATGGCCGCCAGTATGGCTATAATCGCAATCACAACCAGGAGTTCAATCAGCGTGAAATGTCTTTTCATCGTTTTCTCCATTTTATGGTTATTGTCTTAACTAAAGATTTATGCTAGATATGCAGTCATGACCTTCCTGACCGCCTCGACAAACAAATCCAGTTCCTTCTTCGGGCGGTTCAGCCATGCAAGACCAGTGGTAAACATCCTATTGTAGATGAGGTCCTCTGCTACGGCGCAACTCTCTATGCGGTACTTGCTTGGCGGCACGGACCACAGGTTCTGGCGGTACATGGGCTGGCCCCAGCCATTGCCCAAAGGCAGACCTTCAGCCTTCAGCGCAGCCGACACTTCCTTGCGTGTGATGCCAGGCTTGAGCATAGACGGCTCAATGTAGAAACCAAACATATAGTAACTCTGGCGAGTTGCCTTTGCGCCACGTGCCTGGAACTTCACGCCAGGGATGGTCTCAAGTTCGGCACGCAGGTATTCTGCTGCTTTCTCACGTGCGATTGTATCCTCCTCCAGATGCGCCAACTGCCCAAGCAGGATCGCCGCCTGGAAATCGGTGAAACGGAAATTGTGGCATACCAGCCCCATCGGCGGAGGCGTGTATTTCTTGCCCTGCTTCGCGCCGAATGGATAGCCGATGTGGGACAGGCGGCCTATGGTTTCCGCCAGATTGTCGTCATTCGTGATGCAGGCGCCGCCTTCGCCAGAAGCCAGAGCCTTGCTTTCCTGGAATGAGAAACTGCCCGCGTTGCCGATGGTGCCAGTGTGCTTTCCATCCCAGCAGCCGCCATGTGAATGTGCACAGTCCTCGATTACCTTCAGGTTGTACTTGTGGGCAAGTGCCATGATCTTGTCCATGTTCGCCATTGAGCCGAACAGGTGGACTGGTATGATGGCGCGCGTCCTGGGAGTGATTGCAGCCTCTGCAGCCGCCACATCCATGCACCATGTATCAAGTTCGATATCCACCACCACTGGCACGGCACCTGCATCTACCACGGCAGTGCCTGTGGCCAGCCATGTGAATGCGGGAACCAGCACTTCGTCTCCAGGTCCGATGCCAAGGGCTTCCATGGCACACTGGAGCGTAACTGTTCCATTCGCCATTGCTATGCAGTTGGCCGCGCCTGTGAACTTGGCGAACTCCTCATTGAAGCGTATCTCCTCTGGTCCGTAGAAAGACCAATGTCCGCGCATATAGACTTCCGCCAATTTTTCCTTGGTTTCAGGATATAGAGGCGGCCATGGCACTGGTGTCAGAGCCTTTGAAATCACCATTTTTCCGCCGTCAATCGCCAACTTTTTCATTGTTGTTCGCTCCTTTGATGTTGTTGTTTCTTCTTATTATTTGTTCTTTGGTCAAATTCATTACAATTATTAAAAAACACTGTATATTATACCAAAAATCAATGAAAATAAAATAATGGGATTTTGTTAAAAATACTGATTTCTTGCTCTAGAAGAGAGCAGCGATAATAAATGCAAGCAGTAGAGCACATCATTACAAAGTTTTCACAAGGGACTGCGGCAAAGGCCGCCGACTTGAACAACAGCCATGTCCATGAATGGCTGGAGTTGCTCTACGTCATAAACGGTACGTCAAATTATATGTTCAACAGGAAGATATTCCAGGCGGAGCCAGGCACGGCATTCATCATCGACCCATGGCTGCCTCATTCCGTGGGCTATAGCAAGGAGGACAATGACCTATTCCACATCTGGATTTACTTCAGTTCGCAGTCCAGGGCCATCGCAAATCCAGTCAAAGTCACTTCAAATGGAGACTTCAGCCTAAGGTCCCCCAGCCTCTTGCTGCCAGAGGAATATGTGCACATCCTGACTCGGCGCTGGAATATATTGCAGCAGATGAAAACACTGGACCAGGCAACTTACGAAACGCTGATGCTGGAGCCACTCAATGCCATCCTGGATGAAATCATGTTCCAAAGCCAATGGGCCAATTCGGCAAATGAAAGCATAGCCTCCAATGTAGATGCCGTCATTGAAAACATCAAAAAGTACATTGAAACCAACAACGCCTTGGACTGCACCCTGGAAAAACTGGAGAAGCTCTCAGGCTACAACCGCTTTTATCTGGCACACCGCTTTAAAAAATACACTGGTGTCAGCATCGGCGCATTCATAAACGAGGTCCGCCGCAAATACACCAGAGCTGCACTGGCACGAGGCATGCGCCAAAAGGAAATCGCCGCTGAACTGGGCTTCTCATCACCCTCCAACTTCTGGAACTGGCTCCAGCGAAACAAAGAGTGATTCCATAACACGTCACTCAAGATACTTCCATGACGCGAAATTACAGGCAGCGTAGCCATTGATTTTGAATAAGACCTGATGTTTGCCCTTAAGTTTCTCATTGAGAGGCAATTTGTATTCACGGAAATTATGCCAACCTCCCGTGCTTTTCAGCTGTAGGAGAGCCGAGAGTTTCTCTGGTTTGCCAGCCTCTGTGGTAAGCATCTCGATAAAACCGCCCTCAAAACCTGAATCCACCGCGACTTTCAAAACCACTTCATTTGCGCCAGATGCACCAAAATCAACCCAGCCGAAGGATATCATGGCGCCATCCTGTATCCAGCCGAAATGGCTGTTATTCTCGGTCGCGTTGCAGTAGAGATTCCCTGAGCAGTCCGCTGGCGTATAATAATGGTCAGGGACACCAGTGATTTTCTTTTCCGAAAACTTCAAAAACAGGCGAATTGGTTTTCCAGCATCAAATGAGGCGATTTTTCTGAGCGTGGACTGAACTGCTTCCG
The DNA here is from genome assembly GCA_017450525.1 of Victivallales bacterium. GTDB lineage: Bacteria > Verrucomicrobiota > Lentisphaeria > Oligosphaerales > Oligosphaeraceae > RGIG3456. Next base: position 3,997 of record JAFSTJ010000167.1, read on the forward strand.
CTTTGGCATGACTTCCTTCCACCCATATCTCTGTTTCCAATCCCTTCAGTTTGAGGGCTTGCGCCTTTTTGGCAAACACTGCTGACGCAGCACCCTCCCTGCAGATCCAAAATCCCTTTTTGCTGTCTATGTTCGGAACCGCTGTGGATTCTGTACTTTGGGTGTTGACAAAGAGCCACATCCTTGAACCATCGGGACCTTCCCAAGCGGAATTAGCGATTACTGGCATTTTCACGTGCTGGGGGAAATTGCCTCCCCAAATCGGTTGCTCAATTTTCATCGTGCCACCAAAATCAATTGGCGCAAGCATGCGCCCGCAGTTAAACCATTCCAGAAGAGCCAAACGAATATGCATTGCCTTTTTGGCAAAAATCCTGCGATTGTCAGCATCACGCATCTCTGCGGGAGTAAACCAGCCAAGCTGCTCGGCATTGACCAATTGCTGCGCGATTTTGCTGAAGAAAGACTGCTTTTCCCCTGAAAGATAGTGATTGAAAGTTCTGCCTACGAATTGGGCACGCCCAGAATATATGGACTGGTACAATGGGATCTGGCAATCGTCAGTCCAGCGCCAGACCACATATCCGTCCATTTGCCTAAGGTACGGTTCGGCATTTTCCTCAGTTGTATGGCAGAATTCTGGATGTTTTTTGTGCAATTCAGCAAATAGTCTTTCAAACATTGGCCAGTATCCCTTTTCCAGCCACACCGAACTGTCATTGAGCGGATGGCCGTGAGTGGGGTCATGGCATATACGCGGTGCGCCCGTGCCAACTTGGTCGTGGTAAACTCCATTGACGCCATAGTCGGCGACACGACATACCAGTTTCTCCAGTACATCCTGCCAGCCCTTGACGTATGGGCACATGACCGCATATACGTTTCCACCGCCATAATCCTCCGTGTAAAGTCCTCCATTCACGTCCTTGGCGGCATATTTCTTGCCATGTGAAGTGAATTGGAAATCAGTAAGATTTGGGCCATCCTTCAATTTCCAAAGCCTTGAGTCGATATATGGCACTGTGTAAATGCCAAGTGCACGCAGATCATTGTTAAATTTCAGGGCAAAGTCCTTGATTGGATAGTGCGGCCATCCCAATTTCTTGTTATCACTCCACTGATACCAATGTACACTGAAAGGCAGTTCAAAATAACTGCGCAGATATGTAAAGGTGTTCAGGACATCCTCCGCCTCCTTTTCATCCTTTGTATTGACGAGGATCCACAGCGTATTGTTCCTGAACCATTCGGGTGTGGACTTTCGAGGAAGTTCAGGAATCCACCAGGCGGCCTCCTTTTCCAAAAAGTCCCTGTAAATCCTGCCTGCCTCATACCATTGTCCACGATAAGTCGCCAATACAGCCTTGCCATTCTGAAGATAATTGTTTTTTCCTTTGTCGGTTATAACGGGATTTTCCCAGCTGACATTCAAGTTATTGTATCTTCCCTCCACTGAATATGTTTTGGTGCGAGACAGTCCATCCTCAAAGCCAAAATAGACACCGTCACGCGCGGCGTTGTAATAGGCGCCAAACTGCAAAGTGACTGAACCAGAAGGCGAACTTCCTTTCTGTCCGTGGCGGAATTGCTCCAGTGTTGGGTTTGGCACAAGAACGCCTGACATATATGGATGCACCAAAGTATCGCCTTCGCCAAGATGAGCCAGGGAATACATCGGATACTTGACAGTGTCAAAAGTGTAATCGGAGTCATTATGCATCTTGAAAGTGCTTTCCATCCTTGAGCCATTAAGGCTAATCTCTGATTCAGCAACAAATGAAGGAGCACCCTTCCCTGTCCAGATGACCTTGATGTTCTTGCCGTTTACAGATGATTTCCATGTGACACCTGCGCTGTCGTTGCCCACCACGCCAGTTTGCTTGCCTTTTAGCCATTGCATTTTCCATGCGATTGACTTTTCCCCAAAGACTTCCCTGCCAGTGCGGCGGTCAAGCAATCCAGTCACTGGATGGGAGCCGCTTCCCTCACCAACAAGCACCATAGCCGCCAATTCCTGGGTCAATAG
>JAFSTJ010000012.1 GCA_017450525.1 Victivallales bacterium
CTGTCCACTGTCCACTTTTATGGTTTAGCGTCTTGCAATATTGGCGTGCCTATATAAATTCCCGAACAGTTATTTACCCCAAAAACAAAGAGAGGTACAAAATGGTAAAGCACATAATACTTTGGAAATTGAAGGCGGATTTGGCAGATAAAGAGGCGGTCAAGGCAGGTATCAAGGCAGGATTGGAAGGGCTTTTAGGCGTGGTGCCTGGTTTGGTCAGCATCAAGGTGCAGACCACTTGCCTGGGCAGTTCCAATGCAGATGTGATGCTGGACAGTACATTCGTTGACGAGGAGGCACTGAAGGGCTATGCAATTCATCCCGCCCATGTGGCAGTTGCCAATGGCAAGGTGCGTCCTTTCGCTGAAACCCGCCTTTGCCTGGACTTTGAACTATAAGCGGAGAGCCTGTATCTATGGATAACAATAATAATACAGGCCAGATGCCCGACTACATGGGAATGAGCCGCACTATGCCCAACAGCATGGAGGCCGAAGTGGCGGTACTTGGGTCAATGCTGATTGCTCCAGAGGCAGCCTCCCTTGCGTTGAGCGCATTGAACTTTGATGGCGCATTCTACCGTGGCGCACACCAGACCATATTCAACGCCATGCTGGAACTGAATCCTGGCAAAAGCGAGGCGGCTCTTGACCCTGTTGTGCTGGCGGACCATCTTGAACGCAGCGGCCATCTGGACGAGGTTGGGGGCAGGGCGTATCTGTCCCAACTTATGGACAGCGTGCCCACCGAAGCCAATATCGAGCACTACGTGGAAATCGTCCGCGAAAAGGCGATTTTGCGCAAACTCATAAGCGCATGCGCTCTTTCAATGGACAAATGCTATGAGGCAGACAATGCACGGGACGTGCTGGATGCCATCGGTCAGTGCATTTTTGACATAACCTCGATGAATCAGACCAAAGAGATTATGGACATACGTAGCCTGGCATACGATGCATTGGATTACCTCAATAAGTTGATGAAGGGTGACCAGGAGGTTCTGGGTCTGCGTACTGGCTATGACTTTGACAGGTTGATAACGGGTTTGAAGCCTGGCGAATTGTTTGTTCTGGCGGCACGCCCCTCCATTGGAAAGACCGCACTGGCCATGAACATGGCGCTTAACATTGCATTGAGCGACCCGCCTGTACCTGTGGGAATATTCAGTCTGGAAATGCCTGCGCGGCAGTTGGTGCTGCGTTTCATTTGCAGCCTGACGAATGTGACCATGAAGGAATTCCGCAAGAACCAACTCTCAAATGACCAATGGCGCTCCGTAATGGAGACTGTGGACAAGTTGGGCTCCTCCACAATACTGATTGATGATACTGGCGCCATTGACATTCTTGAACTTCGCGCAAAAGCACGCCGCATGAAGGCAAACCATGATGTCAAGGCGATTTTCATTGACTATCTTCAGTTGATAAAAGGACAGGTCAGAGGCAATGCATCTCGTGAAAACGAGGTGGCAATGATTTCTGGCTCACTTAAGGCAATGGCCAAGGAACTCAATATACCAGTTGTGGTGCTGGCACAGTTGAACCGCCAGGCGGAACAGCAGGGTGACGTGCCGAAACTCAGCAACCTGCGCGAATCAGGCGCAATTGAACAGGATGCGGACGTAGTGGCATTGCTGCATAGAGACAGAAAACAGCAGTACGACCAGAAGGATGGCGATGAAGGCAAGCCGCTGCCTGCCGAGGTCATCATCGCAAAGAACCGTAATGGCGGCACTGGCACTGTTGACTTGTTGTTCTTCCCCGCCTATACCCGCTTCGAAAATGTGGCTAATATGCCTGACGAGAATGCAACGGAAGGATAAGACCGCAAATAACGCTGCTGAAACGCCGCTTGCCAGAAGCCTGGATGCCATTCTATCCATGCTGGAGACAAGTCAGGATACTATGCCACAGGACAAACTGTCGCATCGCATCATGCTAACCTTGCAGCGGCGTCGCGCTGGCATGGATTGGCTTATCGACTCGCGGAGCCGCGGCAAATGCCGCTCCCGCATACGACGTATCCTCTGGTGGGCAATGGTGGAAATGCTCTGGATGGATGGCGTGCCGCAAGCCGCTGTGGTGGACACGGCAGTCTCTTTTATCAGACACCGCTATTCCCAGAGCGAGGCCTCATACGTCAATGGTCTGTTGCGCGCCATCCTGCGGGACGTGGAGGCAAACGGGCTGGATTCGCTTTTTGCTACTGCTCCATTGCCCGTTCGTTTTGAATTGCCAGATTTCCTTTGCAAACGATGGGTGGCACGCTTTGGCGAAAAAGAAGCAGCCCGCATTGCGCAATGCCTGCAACTTCCAGCGCATACTATTCTGCGCAGGCGCAAATGGCCTGTTTTTCAAGAAGGCACAATCCCTGCTGGATTGAGGCAAGTGCCCGCCCCAGATTGGGCGCCTGACGCCGAATTGTATGAGCCAGAAGGCAATGTTCAGCTCAGTGACTACATGGGGCAGGGTACCCAATTCTACATACAGGATATGGCGACGCTGCTTGCGCCTTCGTTGCTTGCACCAAGGCCAGGCGAGAACATAGCCGATCTATGTGCAGCCCCAGGCGGCAAGGCACTTCTTTTGGGAGAAATGATGCAGGGAAAAGGCACGCTTTTCTGTTCGGACAAGACAGCGGCAAAACTGCCACGCCTCAAGGAAAACCTGTCCGTTCTGCCCAATGCTGTATTTGAATGCCACGATGCCGCCACATCTGATTTTGGCGGACGGCGTTTTGACGGCATTATGCTGGACGTGCCGTGCTCCAACACAGGCGTCATAAGGCGCAAACCAGATGTGCGCTGGAACTTGAGCAAGGAAAGTTTCTCTGGCTTGCTTGAATTGCAGGCTGCCATATTGGAGAATGTGTCACACGCCTTGACCGAGCATGGCAGGCTGGTGTATTCCACTTGCAGCATTGAGGACGAGGAAAATCTGGGCCAAGTAAAGGCCTTCCTGGAGAGGCACAAGGATTTCCGCCTGGTGCAGTCACGCACGATTTTGCCAGACGAAACACACGACGGCTCATTTGCCGCACTCCTGGTAAAGTGCTGAACTTTTAACGCAGAGACGCTATTTTTAACGCAGAGGCGCAAAGACGCAGAGACGCAGAGTTTTTGATATAATATTGTAAGGTGATTCGTACCAAACAGCAAATTGTCAGATGCCGCTGGCGACAACTAGCGAAAAAGGCTTCTTTGCCAAGAATTTTGCAATCACAATATTATCTTAAAACCTCTGCGTCTTTGCGTCTTTGCGCCTCTGCGTTAAAAATAGCGTCTCTGCGTTAAAAATAGCGCCTCTATTTCCAGAGGTGGCGAGGATATCGCCTGGAGAGTTCGGGTTTTATTTTCGGGTAAAGCACTTTCCAGAAGTTTGCCAGGTCGTCTGTTATTTGTACGGTTCTGTTGTTTGGCGCCAGTATGTCCAGTAGTATTCTTACCCTGCCGCCAGCCACCTTTGGACTGTCTGGCAAATCATAGAAGTCCTGTATGCGAGAGCGTCCCTTTGGCGTTGTGCCAGGCGCATATTCCACTTTCATCCGCCTTCCATTGGGGAGTACGATTATTTCGGGTGCCATTTTCTCGACGAAGATTTGCTGCTCCCTGTTGAGCATGTTCTTGATTGCGGAGAAGTAGTCCTTTCCTTTCAGCCCCTTTGCCGATGTTTCTCCGTAGCAGAGTTCTGCGAAGGCAGGGGTCTTGTCGCCATAGTCGGGCAGATTTTTTTCTGGAAAGATTTCTGCCACCCAGCGTGTCCTGGCAATCCATCGGTCTGCGGCGGCTGTGTCCCATGGCATTTGCAGTTTTCCTTTTGACAGCAACTCCACGAGAATCTGTGCCGCCTTCTCTGGCACGGGATCATTGCGTGTCTTTTCTTCCAGACGCAAGTCAAGGCAATACAATTCCTGCCTGCGCAGCACCTGTTGCTTGTTTTCATCCCAGAATGCCTCGTCCACGTCTTTCCAGTCATCGGGAAAGAAGTCCAGCAGCCAGTCTTCCTGCACTTGGCTTGTCATGGCCAGCACCAATTGCCCGTTTGGACCTTCCCTCATTTCCGTGGCTATGAAAAGCGCATCATCAGGCAAGGCATCTTCCTGAAGTAACTTGCCATGACGACCATTCTGCAATTCGCACAAGGGCTTGCTAGGAATGCGACGCCCCAGCCTGTCGGGAAACACCCTCAGCAGACATTGCATGAACGCGGTCTCTGGATGTTGGCTGTCTTTGATTTGCCAATGTGAACGTTTTGCAGAGGAAAGGCAGTCATCCGCAATGCGGCAGACTTCCCTGGCAGCGGCTGGATTTATACCAAGGCTTCCGCAGAAATCCGCCGCAAATCGGGCGTTGCGTACTGTTTCCAATGTGTCTATCAGCACAAGAAAATCGGAATTGGCGCTGGATTTTCTTCTGCGTGGCATGGCGCCATTCAGCATGATTGGCCTGGCGCTTAGAATGCCTACTGCCAATGCGGCTAGGCTAATGCACCCGCTCTGGCTGCCCAGCCACAGCAGCAATGCCAGCCTGGGATGGGCTGGAATCGATAGCAGTTTTCTGCCCAATTCGGTGATGCCGCCATTGTCTGGCTTGGTGGCACCAAGTCTTTCAAGCAGACGCACGGCTGTGAGTAGTGCTTTGTCCGCTGGCTTTTCAAACCAGGGGAAGGCTGCGGCATCATTAAAGCCAAAGGAATTGATTGCCAGCACCGCCTCCGCTAGGTCAACGCGGTGTATCTCTGGAATTGTCCTGGAGGATTTTGCGCTTTGCTCCAGCCATGACCACAGGCGGCGGCAGGTGCCAGCGGCCTCGCGCCCTGCACGGCCAGCACGCTGGTCCGCCGCGTCTATGGCGATGGGCACCGTGTCTAGCACATCCACGCCGCGTATGCTGTCATATTTAGCCATGCGGGCATATCCGCTGTCTATGACATGGCGCACGCCTGGTATGGTCAAGGATGTTTCCGCAATGTTGGTGGCGACTATAACTTTACGCAAGGAAGACGGCTGCATTACCCTGCGTTGCTCGTCTGGTGGCAGGTCGCCGTAGAGTGGCATTATGTCCAGCGGCTCGTTGAAATGCATTTTCTCCAGGCATTGTATTGTCTGTCTGATTTCTCGCCCGCCTGGCATGAATATGAGCACGTCGCCTTGTGCGCCGCTGGATAGAAGATTGCGCAATGCTTTTGATGCTGCGATTGCAGGACCTTCCATCTTCTCCGCCTGGGTGCAATAACTGATAACAACGTCAAAGAGCCGTCCCTGCGAATTGATTATGGGCGCATTGTCCATAAAGTCGCTGACTGGTTTTGCCTCCATGGTAGCGGACATCACCACAATCAGCAGTTCATTGCGAAGTGTCTTTTTGCTGTGCCATGCCATTGCCAGCCCCAGGTCTGTGTTCAGGCTGCGCTCGTGGTATTCGTCAAAGATGACGGCGCCAATGCCTGGAAGGGAAGGGGAATCCGCCAGCATTCGTGTGAGGATGCCTTCTGTCAGAAAAAGGATGCGTGTTTCCTTGGAGAATGCCCGTTCATAGCGTGTGTGGAAACCCACCGTGCCGCCCACATTTTCTCCCATCTCGCTGGCAACTCTTTCCGCCAGCATGCGGGCTGCAATA
>JAFSTJ010000168.1 GCA_017450525.1 Victivallales bacterium
CAATTTCAGGCGGGGCATCCCTCTACGGCGACATTATAACATACAACTCCACAGGCGTGCTGCTCAAACTGGACAACGCCTCACTGGATGGCACACGCCTGGCACTGCCATCCTGGGACACACACCTGGCACTGACAGTGGATGTAGGCAATATCACCTCCAACGGCACATACTCCCTGGTTGAAGCTGCCTCGTTCTCATCCTTCGGCGGCATTACATTGACAGCTGGAGAAAGCAACAAAAAACTGAATCTCAACAAGTCAGTCACCATAGGTGAAATCACATACTCACTGGCAACGCAGACAACTGGAGAAAAGCAGACTCTGGCACTCACCGTATCTGGCTTTGTAATAAATGACACCAAGGCACCCGTGCTTACTGGCATAGTACAGGCAGAGCAAGGCGATGGCCCCATAGTCACACTGACCTGGAATGAGGCCACAGACAATATGGGAGTAACTGGCTATGAACTGAGATGGGACGGCGAAATCATCCAGGTGGGACAGACCTCGTTCACACTGGAGAACATAACTGAAGGAAGCCACACCGTGCAGGTCAGGGCCTTCGACACAGCAGGAAACTATTCGGAATGGACTACAGAGCAAAATGTGGAGATTATTATTGACAAGGTCGCGCCAGAAATCACTTCCTTCGCCATGGAAATAACGCAGAACGACGCCATGCTGGTCAGCCTGACCTTTAACAAGCCTCTTGCTCTGCTGCAATACTCCTGGAACGGTGGCGATTGGCAGGTCATGGAAGGCACACAGCTCACCATGCATGAAGACGGAGCATTGCGCTTCCGACTGACAGACCTGGCGGGCAATGTCACTGTTTCGGATGAATACACACTGGATTCCAACCCAGTCATAACAGACATCCAATGCCAGGCACTGCAAAACGGCGGCGTCCTCGTGGACTGGAGCAACGACAATGCAACCCAATTGACGAACAGCTACGACCTGGAACTGTCGAATGGTGGCGCTTGTGCCAGGCTGAACGGCATCAAGGCCACGGGCGTGGAATGCCTCAACGCCACGGCTAGCGATGTTTCGCTTTCAGTCAAGCCTGATTTCTCCGGCAAATGGGCGCAGCTTGAGAACCCCATTGCGGCCATGCCCGCCTCAGGCACATGCCTCATCACTGGCACTGACGATGGCAGGCCGGAACTCATGCTCGCAGGCGGCTCAAGCACCTGGAGCAACGAATATCGTGCAAGGCACATAGGCGCGGGAGCATGGATGGGCACCAGGGAATTCATAGCGCTAGAAGGCAAGAACAAGCTGGACGATGTATTCGCTGGCTCCAACGACGCCTCAATCCTCCTTCTTACGGACGATGACAACGGCGATGCCTTGTTTGTGGACGACATATACACCGCATTCCCCAATGGTCTTGAGGCACAAGCACGCCTCGCCAGGATAAACGAGATCCGAGCTGGCGCAGGCGACGACATCGTGGACCTGACCAGCCAGAGATACGAGTACATAGGCTATGGTGTCACAGTACGCGGCGGCCTGGGCGACGACGTCATCTGGACCAACAAGGGCAGCAACCTGCTCTTCGGCGACGCCGGCAATGACCGCCTCGTGGGCGCATCAAACAATGACATCCTTGTGGGAGGCAGCGGCAACGACATCATGCATGGCGGCGGCGGCGATGATGTATTCACATTCTGCGACAGCTGGGGGCAGGATTCCGTAGAGCAGCTTGCCACGGGCACAATCACGCTCTGGTTCAAGGAAGGCGACAATGCCAACTGGAACTCCGAGACGCTCACTTATGCCGACGGCGACAATTCAGTAACGGTGATTGGCATCGGGCTGGAAAGCATCACTCTCAAATTCGGCGACGACGGCAACGCCCAATACCAAAACCTGCTGGCCGCAGGCGCATTCGAGGATGCCACCAACGAGAAAATCTTCGAAAACCATGGCTTACTGGCATAATATAACGCAGTGGCGGGTGTACACAGACCATCCCGCGCAGGATGGAAGCAAGACCGTCTTTGGTGTCCCCGCCGTTGCACCAATGGCACATTGTCGCCACTACTGTCCCATGCCAGATGCACGCTTTTAGCAGCCAGATGCACGCCTTTTGGTGCAACGACGAGGATGCCGTCGATACAACGAACTATCGCAAGGCACACATTTGGCGCAGAATTCCCTTGCCGAGACGGCATTGCTACGATTGTTCAAGCGAGGGAGGGGCTGTGTTCTCCCCGCAATTGCACAGCCGAGAATAAATTCAATCCACCTAAAATTTATCCACCAGTGAATAATGGATGAGCCTGCCGCGATGCGGCATTGAAGGAGCGATATCCAGTGTCATCTGGTGTTCGCTGTGCATTATGTCCTTGTTGCATGGCAGGCTTTTGCAGCCGCAATTAGCCAGTGCAGTCCAGATTGGGAATGTATCGTGCAGGGCGCAAATCAATTCGCCATTGACTGTGTATTTCGCCAGAAAACAGCAAATGTCTTTGTCAGGGACACTATTCTCAGCAAAGCATTCGGCAAGTGTGTCATCAAAGAAAATGGCGGTAATGCCCTCGCCATAAGCAAAACGGTGCGCGGGATCCTGGAAAATGCGCCGCCACCCCAGATATTCCCGATTCACGCCACGCAAAACCTTGCCGCAGAAATCCTGTTTTTCATACAAGTCAATAAACAACGCACGTACATTGTCAGGCAATTCGCTCCCGCATAATGTTTGGGATGTATCTCGCAGATATTCAGCAGGGAAGACGATTTGTCGTGGTGAAGTGGATGTATATCCAAACCATCCAGCGCTCGCATACACCCTGTCTTTACCAGTGTATAGTGGCAATGAATCGTAGCCGTGTTCAGCAGCCCAGTCCTTAGCGAAAAGGCAAAGATTTCGTGCAATGCCCTGCCCTCGTGCCTCTGGGGCCACCGCCACAGACGCAATCCCGCCAAACAAAAACGTGCCACCAGCCCCGTCGGATATGGTATAAGGGATTATGCCGCAATGCCCAACAATTTCCTCACCAAGAAATGCACCAAATGATATCTCGTCAAAAGGGAATGCCTTGTTTCTGGCGGCAGTCTGCTCCCAATAGTCAGGAAAGCAACGCGCTAGAAGCGGCAATGCAGCTGGCTGCTCCGTTTCAGTATCCAGTAATCTTATGGTGATGTCACTATTCATGCTTTGCTAAAATCCTAGATACCTAGATACCTAGATACCTAGATGCTTAGATACCTAGATACCTAGATACCTAGATACCTAGATGCTTAGATACCTAGATACCTAGATAAAATAACTGTCCGTGCGGAATGGTGAGGCTGGCATGTCGGCACAGTTGTAGAGGGTGCTGCTGGGATTGTTCGACCAGGCATAACGTACTGCCCTGGGACTGGGCACTTTGGAAGAGGCCACCAGTACTGTATTCTCCTGTATTTCCACAAAGTCTGCTGGGTGGAACACACGGTCTGCGCCAGCCACAACAAATGCGCGTTCTGGATGCTCTCCCTTCAGGCAAAGCCCATCCGATGAACTGAACACAAGCCGCATCTTGCAGCCGCAGGTCTCGCATCTCTCATACACAGGGCCTTCGCCTGGACTTGATTGCAGACGATAGACATTGGTAAACGCATTCTGCGCAAGCCTGTAGCCCACGGACTTCTTGTCCTGCGGATGCACGTCCACATCCTCGCCCACATCCACGGCGCTTGCCATATATACATGCGCCATTCTCTTGCAGACCTCAGCCTGTTTCTCCCGCAGCATCGCCCATAGTGCGTCCTGGTCATAATCAGCAGCCTCTTTGTAATTGGCCAATTGCACTTGCAGGAATGGGAAATCACCCTGGCCCCAACGGAAGCGCCAGTCGTCAATCATGCCTGACAACTTGTCGCAGTACAGCCTTGCATCCTCCATCGTATGAGCATTGTTCTCGCCCTGGTACCAGATGACGCCCCTGATGGCGTATGGTATTAATGGGCGAAGCATGCTGTTGAATAGCATTGCAGGAGTATTGTGGTTGCTTACGCCATATTGCGATTCCAGTTTGACTGGCTGTATGTCCCCGATATCAAGTTCCACCAGCAGTTTCCATTCACCAGCCAGGGAAATCTGTTCATAAGTGCCATCATTCAATTCCAGTGAGAATGTATATGGAGAGCCATTGAACGAGCCATCGCAGATGGCAGAATAGGCGCGAACTGCCAATAGCGCCTCGCCTTCATGCACCAGATTGCCAGGGATTGTATATTCGCGTGTACTGTCCCAATAGCAAGTTTCATGGCCTTGTCCCGTCCTGCCGATTTCCACGCCGTTGAAATAGGTGATGTCTGTCTTGTCTATGCCACCAAGATGCAACAGCAGTTCCTTGCCTTCCCAATGTTTCGGGATGTTTATTCTTTTACGTCCCCAGACAACGCCATTTCCGGCCAATTTCTGCAATTTCCAACTACCTGGCACCATGAATGGCTTTGCATCGCTGTCATCGTAGTCGATATTGGCATATCCTTTGGCGAAGCCCAGATTCTCAGGTGCCTCGTCATCATGCCCCCATTCAAAGTCATTCTTTTCTGTATTGATGCCCCAGGCTTTTGGACTGGTGGCAAGTCCGTCAATCTCCTCCATCAATGGCCTCATGACGGGATTGCGCATAAGCGCAGAGCGGCTTGTCCAGGTCTCCACTGTGCTGCCGCCGTATGCTGTTATCACCAGGCCAACTGGCACATCCAGTTTTTCCTTTATATAATATCCAAACCAAGCCGCCACAGCAGACACATTCGCCGCAGTGCCTGGTGTAATCCGATGCCATGCACCATGGAATGTTCCCTCCATTGCGCCCGTCTGTGATACTGGAACTGAAATGTAGCGGAACCTTGCAGGCTCCAGATTCAAACTACTGAACTCCTTGTTCTGGAGCATGTTCAAACGCTCGCCGCTGGCTGGCATAGGGGAACGCGCCCAGTCTGTGCCAAGTTTATACGCCATGTTGGACTGACCAGACGCAAGCCATACCTCGCCCACCAGCACGTCGCTGATTTCCGCAGTGTCGCCAGTCCTCATGTTGCTTATGCTCAACGTGTAAGGACCGCCTGCCTCCATTGGTGGAAAACGCAGCATAAATGAGCCGTCTAAAGCGGAGCGCCCCCATATTTCCACGTCAGCAAACTTTGCCTTTAGAGGGCAATTGCCATCGGTTGTTCCCCAGACTGGTATGGAAATGCGACGCTGGAAAACCGCGCCATTCTGAAAC
>JAFSTJ010000013.1 GCA_017450525.1 Victivallales bacterium
ACGGCTCACGTGACGGAAGGTGCTCACTATGGGGCTGGAATAACGACAATTTGAACAATAATTGGAATAAGCCTTGCATTGGCAAATTGCCGCCCTTCATGGGGAACATAGCGTTCGTCATAAATAAAGCAACTGTGCCTTTTACATCATTTCGTAGCCACCATATTGCGTGGACGCCAAGAACTGTGGGGGGATTATGGGCGAGCCGCAAGCCATGTGCCGAGCAACGAAGCAATTGTCATCGGCATCTGAATATTTTCGCCGTTTGCGTCAAAAATATTCAATGAAACCAGTAAATTGAGTGGATGTTTTGACGATTAGGGATATATTATTGAATATTTATGCCGTTTGCGTCAAAAATATTCAACAAACAGGAGTCTGACATGAACGAAATCAAACGGGATAACTACTTGCGCCGATTGCTGTCCAAGAGGGGCAATGGTCTTGTCAAAGTGGTGACTGGCATTCGTCGATGCGGAAAATCATATCTACTTGATCCGTTATTTAAAAATGCGCTTCTAGAGGAAGGTGTTCCTGAGGACCATATCGTCAAGGTAGAACTGGACCGTATTGCCAATACGAAGTTCCATAAAAATCCAGAAGCCTTTGACAGATACATCAGAGAGCAAATAAAGGACAAAGAACAGCATTACATCATTTTGGACGAAATACAACTTGTGGAGGGCTTTTCTTGGGTTCTCAACGGACTTCTCTACGAAAGGAATCTTGATATCTATGTCACTGGCAGCAACTCCAGATTCCTGTCCACCGACATTTCGACGGAATTTCGAGGACGCGGCGATCCAATTCAAATCAGACCTTTGTCCTTCTCAGAATTTTGCCAAGTTCGCAGTGGAGACAGGATGGAATGCCTGAATGAATATCTGACCTATGGAGGAATGCCGCTTGTCCTGTTCCAAGAGGATGATTCGGCCAAAGCAAGTTATCTTAAAGAGTTGTTCACTGAAACATATTTGAAGGACATAATCTCGCGACACCATCTGGAGCGCACTGACATACTGGATGCGCTAGTGAACATACTTGCATCTGCGGTAGGTTCCCTGACCAATCCCCAAAAACTCTTAGACACTTTCCGCAGCAAAGGTGAGAAGGGACTGTCCATCAACACGTTAAACTCTTATCTGGAATGTCTTGAAGATGCGTTCATTGTCAAGAAGTCAATGCGATATGATGTGAAAGGGAAGAAATACATCGGAACTCCCTATAAATTCTATTTTTCAGATTTGGGGCTGCGTAACGCAAGGTTGAATTTCCGTCAGCAAGAGGAGACACATCTGATGGAGAACGCCATCTACAATGAACTCCTGTATAGAGGTTACAATGTGGATGTGGGCATAGTTGAAATCCGCGAGAAAAACAGGCGAATACAGACTGAAATCGATTTTGTATGCAACGCGGGAAGCAAAAGATACTACATACAGTCAGCATTGTATCTCCCCGATGCGGAAAAGACTCTTCAGGAGTCTAGGCCTTTGAACAACACTGGCGACAATTTCCGGAAGATGATTGTCGTGAAAGACCACATCAAGCCTTGGCATACTGATGATGGCATTCTTGTGGTTGGTCTGTTTGACTTCCTCTCCTCCCCAAACAGCCTTGACTGGTAGTTCCGCCTTGCCTAATGTCGTTGAATATTTTTGACATTTGCGTCAAAAATATTCAATCATGTGAGTGGAGCCAGTTCGCACGCTGGAGTGTAAAGCGATGACCAGTCGCCGAAATCGCGCTTCGTGCAGTCGGAGGCGAATGCAGGGTCGTGGTCTCCTGATACGACACGCTGGACTGGCAGACATGTAACGTCACGTATGAACTGCACATCAAGCCTTGTTCCGTCCGAATAGCCTGGAGCATAGCACCACACGATGCG
>JAFSTJ010000169.1 GCA_017450525.1 Victivallales bacterium
GATTTGGGAACCACCTATTCGGCCATTGCCTGGCTGGACTCAGATGGTCGCCCTGTCATTATCCAAAACGTTGAAGGAGAAGACACGACGCCTTCTGCTGTCTTCTTCAACAGCGACACGGAAATGTGTGTTGGCAACACGGCAAAGGATCAAGGCAAGTTTGCGCCTGGTCAGCTGGCGACCTTCATCAAGCGCCACATGGGGGAAAAGGACTTCTTTTTCACGCCCACAGGCGAGGATGGCAACCCGATAGGAAAATCATGGTCTCCAGTTGATGTTTCAGCCATCATCTTGGGAAAACTGGCAAAAGATGCATCACAATTTGCCAATTGCCAGGTCAAGAACGTTGTGATTACTTGCCCTGCTTATTTTGGCACAGATGCACACCAGGCAGTCAAGAGCGCTGGTGAGGGCATTGGTCTGAATGTCCTGCATGTCATCAATGAGCCAACGGCAGCGGCCATCGCCCGTTCCACGGAAATCATCAACGAAGACAAGACAATCCTTGTCTATGACTTGGGCGGCGGCACTTTTGATGTCACGGTGCTCCAGATTAAAGACAAAAAAATCAAAGTCGTTTGCAGTGGAGGTGACAAGGAACTGGGCGGAAAGGACTGGGACGAGGCTTTCGCCAAGTATCTCTGCAAAAAATGGCAGGAGGCGACAGGCTCCGACGTTGATTTGATGGCCTCGGTTGACACCAGCGTTGAACTGATGCTGGAGGCGGAAAAATACAAGAAGCAGCTCACGGGATTGGCCAATATCAGGGTCAACCTTGCTCCCAATGGTCAAAAGAGGGCATCGTTTACAGTTAGCCGCGATGAGTTTGATGAATTGACGGCAGACCTGTTGAGCAGAACCATCTCCACCATTGAATCCGTCCAGGAAGAGGCCGCCAAGGCACTTGGTGTTGACGAATTTCACTTTGACGAGCTACTGATGGTGGGTGGCTCCTCCTTGATGCCACAAGTGCTGACACGTCTGCGTGACGAGTTCCATGTGGAGCCGATTCTCTTCAAGCCCAACCAGGCGGTAGCCTTGGGCGCTGCAATCTATCCATCACTTGCTGAAATTATTGGTCCCGGCCCTGGCCCAGGGCCGGGACCGGACCCTGTTGAAGAAGTCATCAACAAGAGTTACGGCATTATAGCGAAACTCAAGACTGGCGAGGATGCCGTTTACAATCTCCTTCTGAAGAATACCCCCTTGAAAGACGCGAAGCATTCGCATCCCTTCCCGATTCGTGATGACAATGCCATCAGCATTCAGATCAAGGTTACGGAAAGCGAGGACGGATGCTATGAGGAAGGCAAAGAGAAGCAGGAGCGCATCAGCGAACCAGCCTTGGCCACCATCCTCAATACATGTAGTCTGAAACTGCCAGCAGCAGGAAAGAAAGGCGACATCATTGATGTGACTTTTGAAGTTGACGACAACATGGTGCTGCATATCTCCGCCGTCCACCGCGATTCAGGCGAGAAGATTGAATTGACCTTGGAGGCCGCTGTGCAGAAAGTCAGCTTTGTTGAAGGTACGCTTACTATTGAATGACAAAGAGATGGCATCCTTTTTTGCCCCCACTTCTCCCAAAGAAGTGGGGGCATAGTAAGATGAAATGATTATTTAAACTAGGATAACACACGCATGGCACGGCAAGTTTTTGGCATTGATTTGGGAACAACGTATTCCTGCATTTCTGGTTTTGATGCGGATGGCAGGAATGTAGTCTATAAGAATATCCTTGGCAAGGAGACCACACCCTCTGTGGTTTCGTTTTCAGGGTATCAGGCGACAGTGGGAGAGGGAGCCAAAGATGATGTGGCATTCGAGCCAGACTGTGGTGTGACTTGCGTCAAGCGGGAGATGGGGACGGCGAAAGAGTTCCGTCCTGGCACACGGGACAGCTTCACGCCAGAGATGATTTCCGCCTTTGTGCTGAAGAAGCTGGCGCAGGATGTTTCGGAGGTGCATCATCTTGATGTTGAGGATGTGGTCATCACGTGTCCCGCCTACTTTGGCGTGAATGAGCGTGAAGCAACGCGGATAGCCGGCGAGTTGGCTGGGCTGAATGTTCTTGAAATTATCAACGAGCCAACGGCAGCGGCCTTCTCATACGGATTTGGCGTTCAGGCGGAGGACAAGAACATCCTAGTCTATGACTTGGGCGGCGGCACTTTTGACGTGACATTGCTGCATATCTCTGCAGGACGCTCTGCCAAGGCAATCGAAGCGGTTGCGACGGGTGGAGACAAGCTGCTGGGCGGCATCGATTGGGATAAGTGCCTAGCGGATGATCTGATTCGCATCTTTGCAAAGGAGAAGAATCTGTCAGAGAGTGAAATGAAGGCAGACATTGTTTTCATGGCTGAAATGCGAAAAAAAGCCGAAGATGTGAAGCGTCAATTGACCGACTTGTCGAATGTCCGCGTTTCACTCTCACACGGACGAGCCAGCGCCTCCATTCCTTATACAAGGGATGCTTTTGAAAAGGTGACCTGGGATTTGCTGCAACGCACCATAAGTACTGCAGAGAGTGTTCTGGAGGATGCGGCCAACAAACTGAATGTCGATTCAGTGCATTTGGATGCCATCTTGCTTGTGGGCGGCTCATCCAAGATGCCGCAGGTCAAGCGGGCTGTTCAGGAGAATTTCGGCATTGAACCGCAACTTTACCAGCCCGTCGAGGCGGTGGCTCGTGGTGCGGCACTCTATGCAAGACAGGCACTGGCCAAACAGGTTGTCAAGGAGAGGCTACAGGAAAACAGCACGCTGTCCA
>JAFSTJ010000170.1 GCA_017450525.1 Victivallales bacterium
ATCACGAGGTGGAAGTTCTGCAGGAGGCAGATGTTGTATGCAAATTGGCGTCACGCTGCCAAAACTGCGGCCTGCCCTTCTGCCATGCAATGGGATGTCCATTGCAGAATGCGATTCCAGACATCAACCGCGCTGTGATGCAGGGCAATTGGCGAGAGGCGTGGATGCGTCTTGCCGAGACCAGCCCATTCCCAGAGTTCACGAGCCGCATCTGCCCTGCCCTATGCGAGGCCGCATGCAGCCTGGAAGGAGAGGCATTTGGCGCCACAAATGTACGCCAGATTGAGAAAAAGATTGTGGAAACTGCGTTTGAGCAAGGCTGGGTGGAAGCACCAGTTCCTCAGTCCCGAAATGGAAGAAAGGCTGCCATAATCGGCGCAGGACCAGCGGGGCTGGCGGCGGCAGTAAAACTCAATAAGGCTGGCTGGCAAGTGACAATTTACGACCGCAATGCAAAGCCAGGCGGCCTTCTGCGCTACGGCATTCCATGTTTCAAACTTGACAAGCGCATCATAGACCGCCGCTGGGAACTGATGGATGCGGCTGGCATTGTATTCCAGGGCAACACTGATGTGGGCAAGGACTTTTTCGGCAGCCATCTTTTGAAGCATAATGATGCAGTCATTGTCGCAAATGGAACACCTGTTCCACGTGACTTGAAGGTGCCTGGCCGCGAATTGGCTGGCGTGCATCAGGCACTGGAGTTGCTTGGCGGGCAAAATCGCATGAACACTGGCGAGGATGAAATGCATCCCATTTCCTGCACGGGAAAGAAAGTGCTTATTATCGGCGGCGGAGACACTGGCAATGACTGCGGCGGCACTGCAATACGACAGGGTGCCGCATCGGTAATGTCCATTGACCTGATGCCGCGGCCACCAATCCAGCGTTCAGAGCACACACCATGGCCGATGTGGCCCTACAAGTTGCGTGGGTCGTCATCCGTGGAAGAAGGGCTGGAGCGCTTCTGGTCCCTGAACACATTGCGCCTCATCGGGGAGGACGGCCATGTTATTGGCGCGGAAGTCGTTCCCGTAAATTGGGAATATGATGCAAATGGACGCCCAGCAAAATTCGCTCCTGCAGGTCCTGCACATGTGATCGATTGCGATTTTGTGGTGCTTGCCATGGGCTTCCTTAAGCGCAAAAGGGAGGAGGTGCTGGCAAGCCTGGGCCTGCCAGACCAGGACAATGTCCTCATCGCAGGCGATGCAGCTACAGGCCCATCACTGGTAGTGCGAGCCATAGCCGATGGTCTGAAATGTGCGGAGACACTAATATAATTATTGTAGCCCCGTAAGGGACGATGGAAAATAGCCGTGGGGGTAGCAAGCGCCGCAGCCGCGAGGCGAAACCCACGGATATGCCACACAAAAGTCTAAACCGCGTTAGTGGAGGAAGGTAGCAATGCATGCCATCAGCATTCTCTTCTGGTTTGGCACGTTCGTGGTCTTACGGGGCTTCAATTCGTTGTACGGCATATTCCGTGTTTTTCTTCGGTTAATTTCTGTTGTTTCTGCATGCTCTACACCATTACGGTACATATTCCCAATATGCGTTTCCTGGCAGGAGTTCATCCACCTGTTCATATTTGTCGCCGTTCCAAATCCATGCTGGACGAATGCACTTCTCGGAAACACAGGTGAATGACCATCCTGGTATTCTTGGTGCTGGCGAACATGCCTGCCCTATCAGATACAGCGCAGTCGCCCTCGGTGTGAAAATCCATACGCCACGACTTTGAAGGGATGGTTCGTATGGCACCCAGGTGCGGCTAGTATCGTCCAGCATGAATATCTTGAATGCCGAAAGCCTCTCCATGGACTGTACGCCAGGCTTCATGTCAAGCCCAATCGCATTCCAGCCAGACGATAGCATATACTCTCTGGCACGAATATTCTCCTGCCTCAATGTGATCCTGTATTCCAGGAGGCCTGTCTGTTCAGGCGCAAAGGATGTGGTTTCCGACATATTGCAAAGCGGTACCCCGTCTTTTTCCAGTATGACGGAGGTATCCGTTTCCACATGCCATAGGTTCCATTTCAGGGTGATCTGTTCGTCACCACCTGGATTGTTGATGAAGAGATTCCAATGACTTGCAGGTGCCAGGCGGCACTCGTCCCATTCAAGTTTTCTCTCGCCACGCTGCAACCAGGCATCCGCCTGATTGATTCTTGTTGCAGTGACCTCCTCATTGTAGTCATATCCATCGTTACCAGTTTCCTTTGCAATGATGACAAGCCGCCTGACATGCCTCTCGCCGCAATACATGTCTATGCTTCGCCACAGCTGCGTGTCGTCAGGCAGTATCTTCGCATACGAGGCTGATATGATGCTGGTGCCATGCTCAGCCAC
>JAFSTJ010000171.1 GCA_017450525.1 Victivallales bacterium
GGCCGACGATTATTCCGCCGACCGCCGGCGATATCACGGTCTCGATTCCCTTGTCCTTCCACGGCTCCGCCATCGCGGCGCAGAGCCTGGCCGCTATGAGCGTGTGCTGGAGCACAAGGGCCGCCTGGAAATACTGGTCGCTGTGAAGACCGCTCCTCAGCAGGAAATGCCCCTTAAGAAGCGCGCCCGTGCTGCACAAACTCTCTAGAATCTCGGATTCTTTCATATTGATGGTTCCCCCATTGGATTAGTTGAAGGTTACAGATAATCAACCTAAATATATATCTAAATTCCCCTAATTCCAGAACACCCGTCAGTTTTTTGTGGCGATTGCCTTGTCATCCAATGTTCTGTATTACCAGCCAGGTGATGTAGCCGATGTAGATGAACAGCAGCAGTGCCCCCTCAAGGCGAGCGACGGTTTTGCGTGTCGCCATCATGATGAGCATGAGGATGGTGAGGACACCAAGCGCCAGTATGTCAGCCGTCTGAATGCCGGATGCGATTATGGGGCGTATGAGCGGCGCAATGCCGAGTATTGACAGAATGTTGAAGATGTTGGAGCCTACGACGTTGCCGACGGCGATGTCGTCCTCTCCCTTGTAGGCCGCTACGACGGAGGTCGCCAGCTCCGGAAGGCTTGTGCCGATTGCGACGATGGTCAGCCCGATGACTGCATCGGAAACATGGCAGATTCTCGCTATCTCGACGGACGCGTTGACAAAGAGCTTGGCCCCGCCAACCAATCCCAAAACGCCCCCGATGACAAACACGAATGCCAGCGTCAGCGAGAGCGGCTTGCCTTGCGCGGCGGCCTCTTCAGGAGGCGCGGCCTTGCCCTTCAGGGCGTCGGCGACGGTCTTCCACATGTACAAGACAAAGAGCGTGAGCAGTATGGCGGCCTCCATACGAGTGACCCCGCCATTGAGCAGGGTGAACAGAATCAGCAGAATTGTGGAGAGCAGAAGAACGGGCGAGTCGAATTTCAGCAGCCGCGGCTCGACTTTGACAGGGGATATCAGGCAGGTCAGGCCAAGAATCAATCCGATGTTGCATACATTGGAGCCCATCACATTGCCTATGCTGATGTCCCCGATGTTTTTGATGGCCGAATCGATGCTCACCACCAGCTCTGGAGCACTGGTCGCAAAGGAGACCAGGGTGAGGCCGATGACTATTGGCGGAATCTTCAGTGCGTTCGCGATCCGCACACCGCCGCGCACAAGAAAATCCGCTCCATAGCACAATAGAGTCACGCCTATGGCGCATATCAGAAGTTGTAGAAGTATCATCATAATAACAGCTTATACGTCAAACTCGTCAATCCGAATCTCCGAACCGATTGTTCCTGGCGGCGGGGGCACGGGCAGCACGGTCTCCGCCAGAGGCCTGGAACGTGAAAGAATCGCCATCAAGGCGACCTTAGGCAATCCCGCAATGCAGGAATAGGAGCCCTCAATCCGAGTGACAAACACCTCGCCATAGTGGCTGATTCCTATGGCACCAGCGCGAATAATCGGTTCTTGTGTGCCAATATACCATTCAACCTCCGAATCATCAAGTGGCTTAATCGAAATAACCGCTCTTTCAGCGCACAAATAGCCTTTCCCCGCGCCTTTCATGGCAACTGCCAGCCCAGAATAGGCCTCGATGGTGTTTCCGCTCAGCATCCTCAGATAGACTTGCGCCTGCTCAGGGGTGCCTGGTTTCCCAAGGACCTGCCCGTTGATCCAGATGATGGTGTCGGCCGCCATGACCGCCTGTCCGTCCTGAGCCTGCGGCAGAGCCGCCAGCAGCTTCAGCCTGGCATTCTCGCGCACAGTGTCTGACGGGGACTCCAGGGTCACCTCGTCCACATCCATGGCAACCGACTTGTAGCTGATTCCCAGCTCCTCCAGAATGGCCTTTCTCTGGACGGAGCCAGAGGCCAGCAGCACTTCGCGTCTTCCCATCGTCAGTCTCCAATAAAAAGTCAATGACAAATCCATAAATCTTGATTGAAGAGGTAATTTCAAAACTATCATCGAAATGGACTTAGCCTGGCACACACCTGCATCAGAAAACGGATTTCGCCGTGGGACGCCACGGCTCAATCCGTTTCCAGCGCATCTGCGCGTCATGCGTTGCCCATTTCGCGCTAGTTTTGAAATTACCTCTGAAGTTATATTCGAAATAAAATTTGTCAAGTGAATGAACTTGAGAAAAGGCCTTTTTTCATAAATCCCTTTAGACACACTTTGCGCTCTTTTGGATTTGACATCTCAAATAGCGCCTGTGTAATTAAATCAATACCAAATAATTTTTTGCCTAAATTTTAGAAGATAACAATAATATTCATACAACTATCTTGATTATTGTCCAACAGATATTATCTTACATTACAATTACAATTGCTCGCATTATTGTAAGGACATTGACAATGGAAGATTTAGACGAAACAAGAATTAAAGTATCAAAAAACACTCCAGAAACAATAAAAGAGGAACTTGGACAATATTTGACTCCTTGCGCAATCGCTGATTTTATGGCGTCATTGTTTTCAGAAGATAAATTGTCCAACTGCGACATTCTTGATCCTGGTGCTGGTATGGGAGTATTGACAAAGGCTCTTTCTTCAAGAGTGTTGGAGAACAACAACTTTATTAAGTCTATTACAGCCGTTGAGTTGGATAACGGTATTCTGCCCTTTCTTGAAGATGTATTGAATGAATTGAACTGCGAGGATAGTAAGATTCTAAAAGCCGATTTTCTAGAGACGGCACTCAACTGGATTCAGTTCGATTTTGAAAAAAGCTTCAGCCATATAATAATGAATCCACCATATAAAAAGATCAACTCCAATTCTGCTCAACGTAACTTATTGCATCAGGCTGGAATAGAGACAGTCAATCTATATTCTGGATTTGTTGCATTGGGGATAATGCTATTGAGGGAACATGGTGAACTTGTTGCTATCATTCCAAGGAGTTTCTGTAATGGGCCCTATTACAGACCATTCAGAAACATTATATTAAACAAAACACAAATTACTCAAATTCATTTGTTCGGCTCACGTAAGAACAATTTCAGCGATGATAATGTGCTTCAGGAAAATGTCATTATTAAGTTAATCAAGGAATCACCTTCTATACACGAAGTTAAAATCTCTTTTTCAACGGATGGAACATTTGATGATTATTATGAATATTCCTGTTTGTCCGATGAAATAGTTGAAAATGATGACAAAGAACTATTCATCCGCATTCCAGAACATATCAGACATAATTCCATTTCTCAAAACTTCAATGTAAACAGCTCCCTGCAATCATTGCATCTTTCAGTCTCGACAGGACCTGTTGTAGATTTCAGAGTCAAACCTTTTTTATCTTCAATGCCGCAAGAGGATACAGTGCCGCTTATTTATCCATTCCACATGGAAATGACAAAATGTATTTGGCCGCAGGAACATTCTCGTAAGGCAAATAGCATACGCTCCAATGAGAATACCATTAAAATGCTTTATCCTTCTGGTTATTATTGTGCTGTAAAACGTTTTTCTTCAAAAGAAGAGAAGCACCGAATATCAGCCTGTGTTATTTCACCTGATGATTTTCATTCACCAAAGTTTTTTGGATTTGAAAACCATCTTAATATTTTCCATAATGAGAAACAAGGGCTTGATAAAGATGTTGCTTTCGGTTTGATGGTTTTCTTGAACTCAGACATGGTTGACAGGTATTTCCGTACTTTCAATGGACACACTCAAGTGAACGCTACAGATTTGAAACA
>JAFSTJ010000172.1 GCA_017450525.1 Victivallales bacterium
TATGGAATTTTCTGTATAATTTAATTTTCCTATAATATTCTTATGTAATAGAGGATTGCCTGAATTTGATTTTTCCGCACTATTTGCCCCCGTTCCTTGACAATTACGATAAACGTAGTATTTTTCGCATCGTTAAAAATAACTGCATTACAACGGAAATTGATTGACAATGAACAGTATCAAGATAACATACTTCGTGTGCACGTTTCCAAGCAGTTACATTTTTGTGTCATGTCGCGTTATCAATAACCGCTGCGGCGCAGCCATTCCCCAAAGACCTGCCGATTTATGAGACGGTCACAACGCATTTGTCGTCCGTCATTTTATATTTTGAAATCATAGAAAACAGGCAGGAGAGAAGAGAATGTCAGAAATTTTGCGTGCCGACAAAGGCAGTATTCCGTATGCGTTGTTCTGGGACTGGGATCATAGCACCACGTGGTGCCTGAATGTGCCAGGCTCGCAGAATGCGGGTGTGTTCAATGGCTACACCAAATGCAGCGAATATTTCGTCAAGGACTACAAGCGAATGATAGACTGGGCGCAGGTCAACGGCATAAACGCCGTGGGAATCGTGGGCATGCTCAGGGACAGACATGGCGGGATTGATGATGCCCGCAGAATTTGCGCATACGGAATGGAGCACAATGTGCGCGTCTATATCATCGCAGGCCTTTTTGCGTATGGCGGTATGTACTATGAGGGAGACAGCCCATATTCAATGAGCAAATTCCTGGAGGAGAACCCAGAATGCGCGGGCAAGAACGCGGATGGAAGCATGTTCAGGGCGGATCCATGGGGCTACTACGGAAATGTGAGGGAGCCTCAGGGCTGTCCCTCCAACCCACGCCTGCGCGAATACGTACTTGATTCGCTGGATTGGCTCTTCAAGACCATACCCGAACTTGGCGGCATTCAGATGGAATCGGGCGACAACGGCGTTTGCCAGTGCGAACTTTGCAAGGCCAGACGCGGCGCAAAGGCGTACAAGTCAAACATGTCCATCGAGGACATGGCAAGCATCTACCCTGACGCAGCCAACGTCGTGTGGGGCAGAAATCCAGACGCCTGGGTGATATGCGAGACATACCACCATTTCAAGGATGCTGCCTGCTCGGTGTTCAATACGCCAGATGCATCGAAGGACCTGCAAAAGCTGTTCGCCATGCCCGAGAAGACCTTCTTCCAATGGAAATGCGATGAAATGCTAGAAAAGGACACCTGGCATGACGAAGACAGGCTCCCAGAGCCGATGCGCAAATTCAACCACGTCATGCGTTCCCATTCGGGGACGCACTGGCGCGGCGGTCTGCGCAGAGACCTGGTGCTTGACCTGATACGTAGGCAGTGCCGCCTCAGCTACGAGGCAGGCTACAATGCAGTCTCTTTGTTCGGCGAGGATTCAGTCTATTATCCCAATGTGGAATTCAACTACCTGGCATTGCGCTACTTCGCCAATTCGCCTTTTGCCACAATTGAACAATTCGCCGAGGACATCATGGCACCGCGCCTGGGAGGCTCTTTGCAGGCAGAAAAGTACATTGAATTCGCAGGAAACAAGAACACTCCCGAGAAAATACAGGCAGCTCAAAGGGAAATCCTGAAGATTGCAAGTTCCTTGACGGATGACGATCAGATTCGCAGATGGCTTAATCTGGCGGACTTCATGAACACCGTTCAATGGGAATCAAGATTCAAGCAGACCGATTAAACAAGAGGAGGCTTATATGCGCTATATTTTTTTACTCCTAGCCATAAGCGGCATCCTGTTCGCCGCGGGAGAAAATTCCAGTAACGAAAAAGCCGCAAAGTTTGAAGTATTCAACTGCGAGAAGAAATTGGTCTCCGAGCCAATGCACAAGGAATTCCTCGTGAGATCCGCGCAGGCTGGCTTCACTCAAACGGGCCTGAATCTGAATGCATTGGAAAACAGGCAAATGGACTTCCAGTTCTACGCCACCGAGCCAGGCGCAATTGTAATGGACTTCAACATGACTGTCGATGGGAAAAGCCGCGCACTCAAGGCAGAATTTCCTATCTCCGTCATTCCAGACGGGCAGTTTCGCTCATACGCATTGCGCTTTGACGACAAGCCAGAATGGTCGCCAAAGGGTGTCATCACCGATTGGAAGCTGAACTACTACTCAATGCAGGGACGCGGCGTCATTGGAATGAAGAATCCTGTATTCCGCAAGGAACCCAACCTCATCCCAAATGCAGAGCAGCTGACAAAGGGCATTCATAACCTGGACAACCTCAAGCCTAGGGCGACATACCTCATTGAGTGGAAGGGCGAATCCGCCAGCCCAGAAATCGTGTTGGATTTTCTAGACTATGGCTTGAACAGCATCTCCAGCGCCAGAACCAAGATGCCAGCCAACTCCACGAAGTTCATGTTCAACACGCCAAAGAATCTGGTAAGAACCGTGCTGGACATCAAAGGCGAACTTAATGGAGGCCACCTGCAGCTTTCGCTCCTGGACTATAAATTCCGCTTTACGGACGGCAAATACTGGCGTGGGCAATGGATTTGGGACAGGCGCGAGCCAGGACCATTCTACTCAAATGTCTGGTTCTACAAGGAATTCACGCTGGACAACGTACCTGACTATGCATCCATCGCGATCATGGCCGATGACATCTCAGACCTGTATGTGAACGATGTCTATGCGGGAAAGACCGAAAGATACTCTAGACCTGACAGGTTTGTGGTGAGCAAACTGCTAAAAAAAGGCAAAAATGAAATCAAGGTGCGCGTATTCAATGGCACGCAGAACGCGGGCCTCTGCCTGGACTTCTACGCCTCCGTAAACGGCAGCGATGTCCTCTTCGAGACGGATGACACATGGAAAAGCAAGTACACTGGCAAAGAAACCTCGCCTGTGCCGAAGGCATCCGATTTCACAGGACCCACGTTCCTGTTCGGCGACCCCGCCGTGACGCCTCCATGGAACAATGGCATCGGTTTCCGTTATGCAGGGCCAATGGGCGAACTGGAACCCATAGAAATCAAGCCTGGAAGAATTGTGGCAAAGGTGCTAAAGGACGCACCAATGAAGATTGACAGCATGACTCTGAAGCGCGTGTTCCCTGACGGCAAGTCCGAAAACATGAACATCCTTGCCCAGGTATTGGGCGACTTCGAGGCGGGTTCCACCATCACAATCAACTATTCGGTACCGCCGTCATTCAAGTCCGACGCAAAGATATTCCTAAATGACGACTACTTCTCCATCAAGGGAAATCCTGTCTTGGCCGAAGTGAAGGCATCGACAGCGCAGAACCTGGGTCTGCAGAAGGCCGAATTCGTAAACATCGGCACCAGACCCATGCTGAAATTCCGTGGCAAACTATACTACCCCAGTTTCTACCAGACCAGTGAAAGCGGAAGGCGCCTAAGGCCACCCATGGAGGCACAATACAACAATTTCCGCATAACGATACCCTTTATAGATTTCTGGAAAGACGAAAACACCTTTGATTTCTCTGAACTGGATACTAGAGTCTGCTCTCTGCTGAATGTTTTTCCAGACGCCATCTTCATGCTGGACATACGCTACTACATGCCAAACTGGTGGCTCAA
>JAFSTJ010000173.1 GCA_017450525.1 Victivallales bacterium
CTTGGACAATGTGCGCATATACGACAAGGCACTTGACCAGGCAGAAATTGTGGCCATATACGAAAAGGAGGTCATTAGATGAGATTCTTGACTACATTGGCGCTGCTCGCCTCGCTTCTGCTTTTCGCAGTCCAGGACATTAAGTTGAACGTAACACAGAATGTGCCTCTGGTTGACGGAGACTTCTCCGATGCATGCTGGCAGGATGCCCCATGGCAGGAAGGCTTCACCACTCTGAAAACTGGCGTTCCAGCAAAAGAAGCCACACGCTTCAAGATATTGCAGGGAAAAAGCGGACTGTACTTGGCGATTGACTGCCTGGACAGCAAGGTGGAAAGCGAAGTGCGCCCACATGACGGCATGGTTTGGAGTGATGACTGCGTGGAAATCTTCGTTGTTACAGAAAGCGAAATAAATGTGGACACCAATGTTCGGGAATACTATCAGTTCATAGTCAATGCCGCTGGCTCCATGTATGAGAGTCACATCAAGGCCACAATAGGCAATGGCCAATGGAATGGTCCCTGGCGTTCAGCCGTCGCAAAGAACGAGCATGGCTGGCAGGCTGAAGTCTTCATTCCTTTTGCAGCATTCCCAAATCCAGAAGGCAATACCTGGCATCTCAACGTGGGCCGCGAAAACAAGGACGTGGGGATAAGCACCTGGGCAAAGATGATCACTTATTCCAGTCTGGACAAGTATAACAAGATCAGCGGCCTGGCAATAGATACTCAACGCTACAATCTGACTCTGGACGAGGTCAAGTTCAATGTGCGCCCATCCGATGCAATGCCATTCCTGGTCACCAAGGTCAAGGGAGCCGCAAAAAGAAAACTCTACCTTGCCAGCAAGATTGTGAAGGACGGCAATTTAATATCCTTCGATGCAAACCAGATTGCTCTTGACGGGCAAGGCAACGCCGAGTACAAGTTCGCCACAGGCATCAAGGATTCTGGCAAATACACCGTAGCAATCAGCATGATTGACAAGGAAGGCATAGTCTTCCACGAGGAAAGGGAACTTGCGCTCAACCTGGCGCCCTGCACACTGGAGTTCGACAGGCCCTACCGTCCTAATGTCATCCTCTCGAAACAGGCAAACAAGACTGTGCCATTCACGCTGTCATTGACGTTGCCCCCAGAGACGCTTGCCAAGACAACTGCTAAGATAGAGGTCAAGGGGCAAGACGGCAAACTGGCGGCCAGCCAGGAACGCAAGAAACTCAAGGCAACGGAGAAATTCGTCGTTGATGCATCGAAGTTCCCCTTTGGAAAATACACGATTGATGTGACGCTGCTGGCGGACGGCAAGTCCGTAGGCAATGTCAAGACGGATTTAGTCATGGCGAAGCCAGTGGCAACCGAAGTGTGGATGGACGAAGACAAGAAGATGGTGGTCAATGGCAAGCCCTTCTTCCCCGTGGGATTCATGGGTAGTTCCAATGTGGAGGTTTACCAGGGCACGAAATGCAATATCGCACACTTCTACGAATTGCAGAATGGACCCGTTGACAAATTGAAGCACGCCTTTGAACAGGCGGAAAAACAAGGCGTCAAACTGATTGTGTATCCATTCCCGAAAATGGGACGCGGTGCCATGCAAAAGGCAGGACGCCTTACCGATGAGCAGTGGAAGAAGATACACGACTTTGTCATGGAATACAAGGAGCACCCTGCCCTGCTCGCCTGGTTCACATTTGACGAGCCACGCAATCCGCCCTTCATCGCCGAATTGAAGCGCATCTACGAAAAACTGCAGGAATGGGATCCAGCCCACCCCGTGATTGGCAACAACAACACCGCCGCTGGATGCGTAAGCCTGGCAGAAGGCCTCTGTGACGTAATCGCGCTGGACTTGTACCCGAACCCACGCAAGACAAGCGACAACAGACCTGTTCTGGGCATCTACAATGGAATGCAACTTATGGTGCAACGCTTGCCAAAACACGGTCTCTGGAACATACCACAGGCCTTTGTGCACGGCGAATCCGACTACAGCAAATCAATCCACCGCATCCCAACGCTGACGGAATTCCGCTGCTACAACTACATCGCAATCGTGGGCGGCGCAACCGCAATCATGGGCTACAAAATCGGAACACCCGCCTACCTGGAAGGCAAGACCAAGAAAAATGCAGGCATATTTGCATCCAAAGGCATGATGCTGTCCCATTTTGAAGGCGTTATTCCTGAACTTGTGGCATTGTCCCCAGTAATCCTTGCCGAAACAGTGAACGCAGCCACTTGCGACAACAGCAGCATCAGGCTCTTGACAAAGCGTTGCAATGGCAAGTCCTTCATCTTCGTGGTAAACCATACAGGAAAACCGCTGGGGCAAGTCTCAATCGCAATGCCAGGCGCAAATGGCAAGTGGCAGGTGCTGTCCGAAGGCCGTTCCATCAACGCCCAGAACAACACCATCACCGATGACTTCCAGCCCTACGCAGTTCATATCTACACAAACGACCTCTCCTTCAACACTGGCATCGACCTGAACCAGCTACAGAAGAAAATCGACCAGAAATAATACAACGCAGAGGCGCGGAGACGCAGAGACGCAGAGACGTAGAGTTTTTTATTGTTTATCGAGGTAATTGCAAAACTATCGCGCCAAGACGCAAACTATCGGAGCCGCTGGCTTCAGCCAGCGGAAAAGGC
>JAFSTJ010000174.1 GCA_017450525.1 Victivallales bacterium
CATAAAAATAAAAATGGCAACATCGCTGATGTTGCCTAGAGCAAGGAGAAAACAATGACAGAACTGGCAATCAATGGCGGTCCAAAGGTTAGGACCCAACCATTTCCACCACGCAATCTGGTGGGTGAAGAGGACCGCGCTGCGCTAAATGCGCTCATAGATGATGCCCTTGCAACAGGCAAGGTAATAAACTACAATGGTCCCGCTGAAAAGAAGTATGAGCAGGACTTTGCCGAGTGGATGGGCGGTGGCTACGCAGACGGTGTCAACTCCGGCACCAATGCGCTCTTCTGCGCAATCGGCGCACTGAACATAGACGCACTCAGCGAAATCATAGTTCCACCAATCACTGATCCAGGTGGCTGCATGCCTGTGCTTTTCGCAGGTTGCGTCCCAGTGGTGGCTGACAGCGATCCTCGTTCATTCAACGCCAGTGCTGAAGGCATTGCCAGCCGCATCACCGAGCGTACACGTGCCATCATAGTCGCACACATCGCAGGCGAAGCAGCAGACATGGATCCAATCATGGAACTTGCCGCCAAGCACAATCTCTATGTCATCGAGGACTGCTCACAGTGCCATGGCGCATTGTACAAGGGCCGCAAGGTTGGAAGCATCGGCCACATAGCCGCATTCTCGACCATGAGCGGAAAGCACCACTGCACAGGAGGGCAGGGCGGTGTGGTCTATACCACCAATGAAAACCTGCACATCGAAGGCAAGCGCTTTGCCGACAGGGGCAAGACATTCCAGCCCAATCCACCATACAATGTGCGCGCTGGTCTGAACTGCAATCTGGACGACATCGGCGCCACCATCGGCAGCTGCCAGATCAAGAAACTGCCTGGCATGCTGGAGAGAAGATGGCACAATGGCGAGATGCTCAAGCAGGCTCTTCTGAAAAATCCAGCAGTGAAAGTTGGCTGGCAGGTACCAGACAGCAAATGCATCTACTGGTTCTTCAGGCTGACCATTGACACGAATGTACTCAAGTGCGACAAGAAGACTTTCTGCGATGCATTGGGAGCGGAAGGCATCCTTGTCCAGGCAGACTATGCTAACATTCCTTGCAAGGGACAGTGGTTCATTGACCAGCGTGTGTTCGGCAATTCTGGCTATCCATGGCAGTGCCCTGCATACAAGGGAGACAGGCATCCTGTCTATGACATGCACAATGCCGAAGAAGCAATAGCAAAGAACTTCATCATCTATGAAAACGAAAGATATACTGACGATGACATGAAGGACATAATTGATGCCATCAATAAGGTTACGGAATATTATCTGAAATAAGTGGACTGTGGACTGTGGACAGTGTACTGTGGACAGGTGGTTGCTGGCACAGTTCTATCTGCGGGGGAACGCAGCGGACGCCTAACAAAACACTGTCCACTGTCCACTATTTATTTACGAAAGTTTGGGTGGATATTCTTAGCCTTGTCTTTTTCGTTGCTTTTTGAATATCCTGCACTAGAACCGTTTGCGTTGTAGTAGCGAGTTGTATTGCCGTCGGTCTTGGAGTAACCAGCGCTTGTGCCGTTTGCGTTGTAGTAGCGCGTTGTATTGCCGTCGGTCCTGGAGTAACCAGCACTAGAGCCGTTTGCGTTGTAGTATCTAGTAGTGTTGCCGTCTGTTTTGGAGTAACCAGCGCTAGTGCCATTGGCATTGTAGTAGCGTGTTGTGTTTCCATTGGTCCGCGAGTAGCCTTTGTTGGAGCCGTTGGCGTTTTGATAGCGCGTAGTGTTGCCTTGGTCGTGCGAATAACCAGCACTAGATCCCTTGGCATTGTAATAACGGGTGTTTTGCCCATGCGTCATTGAGGCAATGCAAAGCAATGCGCTTAACAGGATGACTGATTTCTTCATTTGGCTCTCCGTTGTACTGATAAATTAAAAATGCAGAGGCACATTAATGCCTCTGCATTGTGCAACAATTAGAACTTGGCTGTTATTTCCAGGCGGAACCAGTTGCTGTCCTGCCCGTTGTCGTAGAAGTCACCAGGCATGAAGTGCGAGAGATACGCCTCCGTTGCGAGGTACTCGTTGATCTTGTAGGAGGCTCTTGCGCCAGCCAGAAGACCGATGTGCCTTCCACCGCCAGGGCAGGCATTGCCTGCGAACCTGCCGTCCTTTTCATCGGCATAGTAGTCCGTGGCGTAGAATAGCAGATTGCATTTTTCCGTGACATTGACGGACATGGTGATGCTGCCCATGTTCAGGTTTGTCCACATTCCGCGAGTCATAGTGGGTATCAATTCTTCACCCCAGAGCGGGCATTCCGTCATGAGTGGCATCCAGCCCTCAACATGGCTTGTGCCTTCATCATCGCCGCCTAAATGGGTGAATTCCACGCCCAGCACTGGCTTGAGAGAAGAGGAATCACATAGGTGGAACCTCAGTCTGCCGTCCAGCATGGTGCCTGACATGTGGTTTCCAAATGCATCCCTGCCAAACTGCCTTGCCATTTCAAGGCTGTGCTCCATGAATGAGGGATATGTGCCGAAGAAACGGAAGCCAACGGTGTGCAGACTCAAGGAATTGTCCACAAAGTCATTTGCATGCTGGTCGTCCTGGTCATTGAACATGTAATAGACATCGAACTTTGCCGCGTCATTGAATGAGTGGGTGTAGTAGAGGCCAGCGGTGAAGATATCTCCTGCGCGGAGATCTCTGTTCCTGTCGTTGATGAACACGGAGTGGTCCTTGTACCTGTCATAGAACATGAACGCGGTCAGTTTGTCAGTTTCCTGTTCATAGACTGCGGTGATACCATCGGCGTAAACGGAGCGTCCCTGGTCGTATGGCGTGCCTTCACTGAAGAGCAGGCCATTGCCAAGCAGGAGGTCCTGGCGTCCGATTGTGATAGTCAGTTTGCCATCCAGCAGGTTTTTGAAGACGACGTTTGCGGCATCGATATATACTTCGTCAGGGAATTCCCATGGAGCGCCAGCGTTGTTATGCCTTGCAGGGCTGGTTGTGACATAGTGGAACCTGTTTGCAAGGCGGAGGTTGATTGTCATGTCCTCTGCGATGTCCAATGCGCCGTACACTCTAGTCCTGATACGGAAGTATTCAGTGGAGTGATTGTGGTCTTTTGGTGCGTTTGGTGCAACCACGCCTGATGTGTAGCCTTCGTAGCGAGCGCGGATGTCTCCACCTAGACGCAACTGCATGTCATCACTCAGTTTCAGGCTGTATTCAGCCTGTACAAACGCCGCGCAAAGCAGTGCAACCAAGAAACAAAGTTTGGTCTTCATTTGGTTTTTCCTTTTTGTTAGGGTTTAATTATGGCAGGCGAGAGAGTGCCTTTGCCAGTTCCTCATCAGTTGGAATATAATCATTCATTTGACCATCATTGAAGCGCTGGTATGCCAGCATGTCGAAGTAGCCTGTGCCTGTCAAGCCGAATACGATGTTCTTGGCCTCGCCTGTTTCCTTGCATTTGAGGGCCTCGTCGATGGCGACTCTGATGGCGTGTGAGCTTTCTGGTGCGGGGAGGGTGCCTTCAACGCGGGCGAACTGTGTCGCGGCGGCGAACACATCGATCTGTGTGACGGAGGTTGCCTCGAGG
>JAFSTJ010000175.1 GCA_017450525.1 Victivallales bacterium
GATTGTTATTCAAAAAGTTCCTTGATGCTCTTGGTGTCGTAGTCGTACTAGTGGGGGTAGTACATGTAGTCTCTGCCGCGCACGTCGAAGATGGACAATCCCTTCAGCGCAGAACTGCTAATGTGCTCCAGATTCTTGTCACAAGGAATATACACGGATTGTGTCGCGGGCCACATTTCCTGCATGAAGCAAAGCTGGTTCATTTCGTAGTCCAGGTCATATCCGTTGCGGAGTCCGCGCACCAGCGTCACATCGCAGAGCACGGATTCCTTCTGAATAAGATCCACCATCAGCGTGTCAAAGGAGATTACTTCGTGGAATGGAAGTGTCTTTGCCAGGTTCAAATCCTTGCCAGTGTGCTTTTGTGGATTGATGCCGACGGCGACTATCACCTTGTCGAACATCTGCTCTGCCTTTTCAAGGATGGAGAAATGCCCGATATGGAAGGGATTGAATGTGCCTGCGTAGATGCCAACGCGCGGGCGCCTTCTTTCCAGGTATTCCACAAGGAAGTCCATTGCCTTGCGGCACTTTGGGAAACGCTGTGCGAAGCGCTTGAAGAATGCGCCGCGCCCTTTGCGGTATTCCGTCACGTTCAGGTACTGGAATTCCCTGAAAATCTGGAATTCGTATGCCAGAAGATCCACAGGGCTGCCGTGCATAAGGACATTGCAGTCGAATTCGTTGAATGTCATTGCCAGTTTTGTAATTGAACTTTGGTCACTGGTGGCAAGGATCGCCTGGCGCACACGTTCCGCTGCCTCTGGTGGAAGATGCGAGCCAGACTGCGCCATGACATAGTCAAAGGCCTCGGCAGAGCGTTTTTCGTTGAGTTTGCTTTGCGGATACCAGATTACATCGTGGAACAGGGCGGTCAGCAGCAGTTCAGATGCCAGCACCTCGTCGTCCCAGGCATTGTCACGAATACCGACGCAGATGTCCCGCAGGTGTTCCAAGGTATGGAAATAGCGGTGGGGCTGCTGGTAGATTTCAAACACCTTGTTCAGCCATTCGCCTGACAAATCCAGCCCATATACATTCCTTTGCGATAGGATTTTCCTTATGGTCTCGATGTTTCCCTTGCTGGCTTCTTTGCCTTTTTGGGGAGAGATTTTATGTGCGACTGCGTTGTAGGGCATATCAAATCACTTGCTTTGTTTGTTATTATTCGGAAACCATCCTGCATACATGCCAGAGGGCAGGGGGGCAGGGCCTGGAATGAGCAGTTCACCAGCCTCAATGCCGCCTTTGGGCAGCGTCTGGAGCAGCAGATTCTTCAGTACTGTGGGCGTGTAGCCAGGTGTGTGGCATGAGAGGAATATGAACATTGGATTGTCTGACAGCAGTTTGCCACAGTTTTCCAGTAGTTCCATAAGGCAGTTGTCTATCTTGAAGACTTCCTGGTTGGTGCCTCTGCCAAAACTGGGTGGATCCAGGACAATGCCGTCATAGCACTTGCCGCGGCGCAGCTCCCTTTGCAGGAATTTCCCCACATCGTCCACAATCCAGCGAATTGGCGCGTCCTCCAGGGAGTTTGCCTGGGCATTTCTGTGTGCCCAGTCCACCATCTTCTTGGAGGCATCCAGATGGCACACATTGCATCCTGCCTTTGCCATGGCGATGCTGGCACCGCCTGAATACGCAAAGAGGTTAAGTACATTGGCGTGTGGCGCAGTCAAATGTGACTTCATCCAATTCCAGGCGAAAACATGCTCTGGAAACACGCCCACATGGCCGAAGTCCGTCTTTGACAGCAGCATTGTCACATCGCCCAGGGTACATTTCCATTCGCGGGGCAGGGGGCGTGTTTCGCGCCAGCCCTCGTTGTGCTCCCTGGTGAAGAATGCGTCAGCCGCAGCCCATGCGGAGTGTGGAATGGACTTGCGCCATACGGCCTGTGCGCATGGCCTGTCCAGAACGTATTTGCCAAAGCGCTCCAGTTTTCGTCCATCGCCGCAGTCCAGCAACTGGTATTTATCGTCCGTATTTGTCATTTTTTCAAGATTATGCAGGCGTGCAGTTCTTTTGAAGTGGCAGATGATGCGATGCCGCCGAACAGATTAACTGGCAGGAAATCCCTTGCATTCCCAGCAAAAGTCTGCATTCTTAGTTCAAGGCTAAATGCATTTTCCTTGACTTTCATCGGGAAGGTGTAACTATATCCCCCCTTGATTTTTGTTACGGGAACAGATTTCATCTTCCTGAACTGAGGCAGTATGCGCACCCTTGTCCCGTCTGGCAGCACAGCGAATTGATTTCTGATTCCATCTGCATAATGCAGGTAGATTTCAAGGCAGGATGCTGCCCATGGCGTTGTGCATTGGGGGATTATGCTTTTCTTCTCGCGCACATCCACGGTCACATAGAGTGTGTTTCCATTTCGGCGCTGTAGAGTAAATCTTGCGTTTTTCCCGTTGTCAAAGGTTTGTGCCTTGCCGTCTGACAAATCAATGGTTTGCCTTCCGCACCAGACTGAGTAGTTTCTTGAATAGCCGCCTTTTTCAATGGAGACGAATTGCTCTCCATTGGCGAATTGCGGGAGTTCCAAAGAGCCAGGTATTTCCATTTTGCGTGTCTGCTTGCCCCAGGTCACGTTTAGTTGTGCTTTCTTGTCCGCCTCGATTTCCAGCAGTCCTGCTTTGCTTTTTTCGGGTTGTGTGATGCGCACGTATATTGGCGGGAATGCCTTAAGGCTGCCCCAGTATGCATCGCGGAAGTCCTTAAGCACAGAGAACAAATCGTCGTCAATGCCAGCAGTGGTGAAAGGCAGGTCCCATGAAACCACGCCGCCAGTGTCTGTGATGTTGCGTGTCAATGCTGCTAGTTCCGCGCCAGTTCCGCGCACTGGACCGCGCCCCCATGTGGAGCCGACGTAGGTCAGTATGTGATAACGCAAGCCATCTATGTAAGGCCCTTTAAGCACATTGAACTGTGGATTGTTGATTTCGCCAGCGGTATAGTCCTCGTCATCGCCAGGATAGTTCCGCCGTGGTGGCGGCGCTGCGCCTGGATTGAATGTGATGACTGCGTCTGGATTGCCAGCCCGCATTGCAGCCATGAAGGAGGCGCCGTTGGGTTCGTCAGGAAAGTCGTACATTTCCTTGGGGAAGTAGCATCCGTCCACCCACCAGCCCTTGACCTTTTTGCCGAAGCGCAGTGACCATTCCCTGTGAATTTCGTTCCAGGCATTCATGAAGAACTTCAGGCGTGGATCTTCTACGCGAAGGTGCTTTACCTTTTCGTAGTTACCGTAGTTCTTGTTGCTGTTCCATGGAGGCAATGCCTGCAACGCCTTGATTGCCAGCGTGTCTCCCATGGGGCACATGCTGGTGGTATATACATAAAGGTCAATACCCTGTTTCTCAAGCGCGTTAGCAAAGTCCAGCACCAGATCACGTTTGGATGTCTGCCGCCTTCCCAGCAGTTTGTCGTAATACTGGTTCGGGGAACAGTAGTATCCAGAATTCTGTCCCAATGTGATGAATGCGTAGTCTGCCTTAAGTTCCTTCAACTGTGTAGCGAATCTATCCACATCGAAGGAGGCGACTTTTTCATCCCATGTCTGTATAGAGGAGGGCATCTGCCCGCCAGCAGGTGGCGGCGCCAGCGTATTTCCCGTATTCAGAAAGTGGAAGAAGAAGCCGTAATGTGCGTTTTTGAATGCCTCGCGCATATTTTTTATCCACAGATTTGCTTTATTTCTCCACAGATTTTCACAGATTTTCACAGATTATTCTACGGTGATTTTGCAGAATGAAATCTGTGAAAATCTGTGTCAATCTGTGGATAAAAATTATTTTTGTGTGCGGCCTGCTTGCGTGAGTGTGATTTCCGGGTCTGGGAAGTTCAACTTGCGCAGGATGGAGTTCTTCTTGAGGCGGAAGTCCTTCTTCTTCAGGTTGACGAAGCCTGGGTCCGCAATGACGCTGTGCAGGTCATGGCCAGCCTTCTGCCAGTCCTTGAATGTATCGTAGAAGACTTCTCCAATGCCTCCGTGCAGATAGGTGACAGCGAATTTGCTCTTGCCGCCGCTCATGTCCCAGTAGCAGTTCATATCGCAGTAGAACTGCTCTGTGATATTCTCCTTCTTCCAGGAGCAGAAGAAGGGCTCGCCGTTGGTGACGATCACATTGCTGATGCAGGTCACGTTGTAGCGGTAGTTTTCGCCAGGATATTCGTATCCAGTCTGGCGGCGTGTGCCGTCTGACACGTTGAAGCCAGCGTTTTCGTTGAAGGCGCAGATGTTGAAGCGGTATATGTTTTCCCTTCCGTAGTGCTGGTGGCAACTTTCCTTGGAGCAGTTGTAGCAGATGTTGTTTTCCAGGATTATGTAGGAGGAACCCTCGTCTGTGTAGAGTGCCCATCCTCCATAGAAGCGGCATGTGACGTCGTGTATCAGGTTGTTATAGACGCGTGTTCCTGGCTCAGTGCCCAGCAGATATACGCCACCCATGTCGCAGAGCATTCCCTGACCGATGTTGTAGATGTGGTTGAAACCGATGCGGATTTCCGCAGTTGGAGATTCGGCATAGCCCCATACCCATCCAACGGAGATTCCCGTGTAGAAGAGGTCGTCTATGTCGTTGTGCTCCACCAGGACACCCTTGACGTTGCCTACATTTACGCCTACTGCACAGAGGTAGTATCTGCCGCACTTGTGGATATGATTTTCTGTAATGGTGATTTTCTTGGTGTCTGTGGCATTTGTTCTAATTTTGCTGCCTGGGCCGCAGATGTAGATGCCGCCTCCGCCCATGTCAGTGATTTCACAGCCAGTTACGTTCATGTTCTCGCAGCCGAAAGCGAAATGGATGCCATTCCAACCGCATTTTTCTATGCGGCAGTCCTTGATTGTGCAGTTATGCACGCCATTGTAGGTGAGTATTCCAGGCAAGTGCACTTCCGACTGGTTGGAGGCGTCGTTCATGACCTGTTTCTCATCAGCTGCCAGAGCGAACATGTATGTGTTGAAGCCATTGGGTACCTTGGGCAGATTGTCCTGGCACAAGTCATAGGTCTTTCCATAATGGGGACGACCTCCACCAGCGTACTGGAACACAATGCCCTCGAAGTTGATTTTCTCAACATAGATTCCTTTTTCGGGAATGCCAGCCACTACTGCCATCGGGAAGTGGCCAGGAATGACGCAGTCAACTTCAGTTTCGCCCTTTTCTGGCAAGTAGTACAATTTCTTAGCCTTGGCGTCAAAGTAGTATTCGCCTGGCTCGGTGAAGGCCTCCTTCAGGTTTTTAAGGAACAGCCTGGATGATGCGCGCACCGCGTATGTGATTTTTGGATTCAACTTCACATAGTTGTTCTTATCATCAAATCCCGTGACCGCCAGGTTGCTTTCGCTCCACAAGTGTATGACAACTGCCTGCAAGCCCTTGTCTTTAGCCCATTCCTTCTTGAACACCCTGTTCTTTAGCGGGAAGTAATCCTTCACAGTGTCGTCCTGTGGAATATCCGCAGGCTCAAAGCCTTCCTTGTTCTTAGGCCAGGGGGCGTTGCTGCCGCGTTTGCCGTTAAAGAACACCTGCGGCAGCGAATTGTCCGCAATGCAATTTTCAGGCACGTCAGCGCAGAGTGCATCCTTTCCATTGAACTTTGCCTTGGTCCATTTGCGGATGTGGACGCCGCCGTCAAATATCGTTTCTCCAGCCTTTTCAGCCACGAATGTGATTGGCATCAAACCAGGTTCAAACACCATTGCCTCGCTTACTGCGTACGTGCCTGGCTTACAAACCACGCTGACGCCGTCAGTTGCCTCGCCCATCTTGGCGAGCCTGGCAATTTCCTCCATTACTCCAGCAATTGTGGAAAAAGTGTCCTTCGCCTTGCTTTTCTTTGTGGTAAGATGCAATGTCTTCATTTTTGCTCCTGGTTATTATTGTGGGAGAATAAGTAAATATTCAGGTGGAAATATAGCTACAGCAA
>JAFSTJ010000176.1 GCA_017450525.1 Victivallales bacterium
GCATTTCAGCGGAGAACTGGTTGTCATTTTCCCCTTCCACACGCATACCGCCAAGGTACAGCGGCAATTCCGTGCGCATCATGGGACTTTCCACCTTGATTTTCTTCTCTGCAAGTTTTACGCCATTGACGTACAACCGCATTTCGCCATTGTCGTACGTTGCCGCTAGATGTGTCCACTCCCCTCTTCTCAGCAACCTCAGATTGCTGGAGACCTGGCATTTTGCATCTGCATAGCGATAGTCGTTGTTGTAAGAATGCCCCACAGAAGCAAGCCCTCTGTTTCCATGCACTATGAATTCAGGTATGAAAGAGTTGACTGAAATTGCAAAATCGAACTTGTCCCTTGGCACAGGCGGATCTGAATAGCCCTGGAAATACCCCTTGTTCAATATGGGAGACCTGTATCCCCAGCCTAGTCCGCTTTTCAGAAGCCATATCGATATGCTGAAACTCTCGCCAAAGGCGGCGGCTACACATGGTATCCTGAACCTGGAACCAAATGCCACGCGCAACGCCTCATGCTCCACCTTGAAATCTCCACAATCGGAGAAAATCCTATAGTTTCCAGTGCTGTCCGCATATTCCTTTTTGCCGCCAACCCGCGAAAAATCAAAGTCCAAAAGCAACTTTCCCTGTGGTGCTTCCTGTGGCAATGTCACTTTTGGCTTTGCGTAGAACACCACATCGGTAAACTCCGCACCAATATAACTGCCAATGGACGGCAGCATACGGCATTCCTGCCCCTTGACCTTACGTGGATAGCGCAATTCTCCAGTATATTCCTTCCATTCTGGAGAAAGTTGGAATTGTACCGTCTCGGGATTGACGCCAAGCCCGCCATAGTTCATCCGTGCAAATGCCGTGGCACCAGGCGTGTTAGAGCGCGCCTTGAACTTGACAATGACTTCGTTCGTCACCATGCCATCCACCATCTGGTGCGCCAGCCCTACGTCGCCCCGTATGAAATATGCGTTTTTACCCTTTTCAGGCACGTCCTTGACCAGGCGCAAAGCGCCCTTCTTGAAATAGAACAAAGGCATCCATCCTGGCGGCAAGCCAGCATTGTCAGTCTCCCAGCCACCGTCCCGCAACTGCTTCTGCCATTGTGCTGAAAATGGCTTGAGTGCAAGGAAATCCTCCGCCTCGCCAAAGGCCTTTGGCTTCAGCGGGACTGGCTCTTTCAAGGTCAAGGTCTCATTTGCGGAAAAGCGAATGTCATCAAAAAAGGCACCTTGGTCCGAGCCAAAGCCTAGCAATATCTTTTCGACTTTGCTACCCTTGTATGTCTCAGGCACCTCGACTTCCAGCGAAAAGGCCGCCCACTCTCCAGACAGTAGTTTTGCCTTGGAGATGGTTCCAAGAAAACGCGCCGCCTCGCCATAAAGCATTACATGCAATGTCGCCAATGCGCCTTCCACTCCCCTGCGCCCCAGAGCGTCCATGCGTATGAAGCGGGTGCCTGCCGTATAATCAATTCGCGAACTGCTGGATATGCCGCCACGCAAGTAGAGGCTGTTCTTGCCATTGCCAGGATTGTCCCCTTTTATATGGAATTCCTGCTTTGCCTTGTAAGTCATTGGCACCCAGCCTTTTGGCAACGCTGGCACGGCATCGGCACCCCACTCCTTGTCTGCTAGCGCCTTCACCTGCGTCCCGCTCAATGCCACATTATCCTCAAAGTCAAGAACTGCGATCTCTGCAGAGAATGCACTTAAAACCAGACATGCCAACAAGAAAAATATACGCTTATACATGTTATCACCTTATCTTTTTAAAACGCAAAGGCGCGGAGACACAGAGTTTTTATTTATAGAGGTAATCGGAGCCGCTGGCTTTAGCCAGCGGTAATCGGAGCCGCTGGCTTTAGCCAGCGGTAATCGGAGCCGCTGGCTTTAGCCAGCGGTAATCGGAGCC
>JAFSTJ010000177.1 GCA_017450525.1 Victivallales bacterium
CCGTACCTGAATCAGACATCGTAATCACATCGAATGGCGGCTATCCACTTGACCAGAACATATACCAGTCCGTAAAAGGCATGACCGCAGCCGAAACTATCTGCCGCAAAGGAGGCTTCATCATAATCGCAGCCTCATGCGCGGACGGGCACGGCGGCCAGTCATTCTTCCAAAACCTGTCCTCTGGCGAAAGCCCAGAAGAACTGACCAGGCGAATACTCGCCGTCCCAAGAGACAAAACCGAACCAGATCAATGGGAATTCCAGATTATGGCACGCATCCTGCAAAAATGCCATGTCATCCTTGTCTCGACACACTGCCCACACGACATCATCAGCGCAATGCACATCATTCCAGCGTCGTCAATCCAGGAGGCACTGGATATCGCGCGCCAGCAACTGGGGCAAAACGCAAGAATCTCTATTATTCCTGACGGCGTGTCCAGCATCCCCCAGGCAATAAGGCAATAGTGGTCTGTGGACTGTGGACTGTGGACTGTCCTGTGCACGGGCGTTTTCGCCCGCGTTTAAAAGCCACAGCCCTATCAGCGGCTTTCGCCGCTGACACCCGACAAACCACAGTCCACAGTCCACTGTCCACAGTCCACTGTCCACTGTCCACTGTCAATCTAAGCTCAATACTGCGGCAATGGCACGCTCAAAGGCACACTCCAACTTGTGACAGAACTGCCTGGACAACTCAGGGCGCTCGCTAACTAGATTGCTGGTCAGTCCAAGACTAGTCAAAGTGCGGTTTACCTCCTTGTCCTCACCATCAATGATGTCGCTGTAAATATATGATTCTGACGGCCCACAATCAATCCGGCCATTCAAAAAGGCCTCGATTCTGGAAAGATGCTTCGTGTTGCAGCGTACTATGGGACCGCATTCCCACTTCCTATAGGTACTCCAACTGACACCAAACCTCTGGGCCATCTGGGAGCAACCAAGCCCCAATTCTGTCCTGCGTGAATGAAGCGCATTGCGAATCTCATCATTGAAATAACCATCAAATTTCATTGTCTGTCTCCTTTTGTAGGGATTGTATTTCAGAATAAACTAGAAATTAGCAATGCATATAAAACGCATAATATGATGTAATATTGTATAATAAGAGAATAAATATGCTATCTAAAGAGACAAAAAAGACGAAGGGGCGAATGGCCGAGAATGTTCGGTCCTTCGCCCCTTCGTCCCTTGTGGATTCTTCGGTTTTTCTTGTTAGAATATGCCCTGCTCCAGCATGGCAGTTGCAACCTTCATGAAGCCAGCGATGTTTGCGCCTGCCACCACGTCGTAGCCCAGATTGTATTCCTCGGCAGCCTTGCGTGATTCATCGTGGATGGTGATCATCATCTTCTTGAGTTGCGCATCCACCTCGTCGGCAGTCCAAACCAGGCGCTCGGAATTCTGGCTCATCTCCAAGGCGGAGACGCCAACGCCGCCAGCATTGACGGCCTTGGAAGGCGCCACGATTATGTGCTTCTGGGCACGCAGCAGTTCCAATGCGTCATTGGTGGTAGGCATGTTGGCGACCTCGATGTAGTACTTGACGCCAGATTCAACAATCTTCTTCGCCCATTCCAGGTTCACGTCATTCTGGGTGGCGGCTGGCATGTAGATGTCCACACCCTTGACGCCCCAGCACTTCTGCCCAGGCACGAATTCGCAACCGAACTTCTTTGCGTATGGCTCGCAGTGCATCGGGTCATTTGCGCGCATTTCCAGGATGTAGTTGATTTTCTCCTCGGTGCAGACGCCGTCCTCGTCATGGATATATCCGTCTGGTCCCGCAAAATATGTGACCTTTGCTCCAAGTTCCGCGGCCTTCTTGATAATGCCCCAGCCCACATTGCCATAGCCAGAGATTGCAATGCGCTTGCCTTCTATGCTGTCATTCTCGTGCTTCAGCACCTCGTTCAAGTAATACACAGCGCCGTATCCAGTGGCCTCTGGACGTATCAGGGAGCCGCCGTATGTCATGCCCTTGCCAGTGAACACGCCGTTTTCCCACACGCCCTTCAGACGGCGATATTGTCCGAACATGTAGCCAATCTCACGCTTGCCCACGCCCATGTCGCCTGCGGGAACGTCCACATCTGGTCCGATATAACGATACAATGCAGAAATGAAACTCTGGCAGAAACGCATTACCTCAGCGTCACTCT
The DNA here is from genome assembly GCA_017450525.1 of Victivallales bacterium. Taxonomy (GTDB): domain Bacteria; phylum Verrucomicrobiota; class Lentisphaeria; order Oligosphaerales; family Oligosphaeraceae; genus RGIG3456. The sequence goes on from JAFSTJ010000177.1 coordinate 2,168, forward strand.
TGCCTGCTGGATCGAAGTCCGAGCCGCCCTTGCCGCCGCCGATGGGAAGTCCTGTGAGGGAGTTCTTGAATGTCTGCTCAAAGCCAAGGAATTTGATGATGCTAGGAGTCACGTTCTTCTGGAAACGGATGCCGCCCTTGTATGGCCCGATGGCGCCGTTGAACTGGCACCGGTATCCAATATTGGTCTGTGTGCGCCCCTGGTCATCCACCCACACCACGCGGAATGTGAACATGCGCTCTGGCTCCACCATGCGCTTCAGCAAATCTGCCTTTTCATATTCTGGATGCTTGGCAACAACAGGGCTAATGGAACTGAAAACCTCCTCAACTGTCTGAACGAATTCAGGCTCGCTAGCGTGCTTCTCGCGAAC
>JAFSTJ010000178.1 GCA_017450525.1 Victivallales bacterium
CTCCCTATAGTCGTCTATGCCCTCACGCTCCATAATTCCGCTTATGGTGTCAAACAAGTACTGCCGTGCCTCGGGAATGCCAATGTTGAGCAGGAAATTCACATCCTTGCCTTCTGAGAATGCCTTCCAATCGCCAAGCAGCCATTCAGGATGCTCTTTCAGCACAGCGCCACCTGATGCGGAATGAACACGCAATGCCTCGAACCAGACCAGCATCCGCATTCCCGCATTGTGCACCGCATCTGCAATCGGGCGCAGGCCATTGGGATGCGCCCAGGTATTGAAGTCCCAGGAGCCTACCCTGCGGGACCAGCCATCATCATAGCTTGTTCCTTCCAGAAAATGGGGGCATGGCCCAGGCGAGCCCATCCATCCCGCGTCTATCCACAATTCCTCGTATGGGAGCTTCTTTTCCTGGACCACCTTGATGCGCCCGATTTGCTTGTCAGTCTCAAGCCCACCCCACAATGCAATGCAGATTGGCGGCTTTACAAGTTCACCCTTGCTGTTCCTGGGTGCATGATGTGCAATCATGAAGCGACGGAACTCATTCTGCCCGTCACGTATGCTTTTTCCCTCGCGGAAATAAAGGAGTATGCCTGGCTGCATAAGTTTTTCACCAGGATGCAGCCTGAATGCGGCATTCTTCATGCCACAGCGGATGCGGCTTTTCTTGCCAGTGCCGACCAGCTCGTTGATAATCTCCTTTTCCACGGAAAACTTCCACGCGCCAGTCCATCCAATCGCCAGATTGATGCCATTCATCGCATCATTGTCAATTGCGAAAAAGGGAAGATAATCCGTGGAGCATCTGGAGGCGTGGCACTCCAGCTCCAGCCTGTTGCAGCCAGGGCGCGAGAATATATCGCGCCTCTGTGGCAGGAAGTCAGTGCCGCTGGCCTTGCTTCCCAGATTGTACCTGACTACCAGGCGGCTATTGCCAAACATCTCCCTTGTATTGAGTTTCTGCACACCAAAAGGACAAAGGTCCCCCGCCTCGTAATCCAGCACAGACACATTGGAAACAATGCCAGAATCCTTGCCAGATATGTTCTCAAAATAGGGAGTGTATTCAATGACGGGGAAATCTGGCCACTTCACCATGTCCAGAATAAGGTGCACAATACCTGGCACCACCTCGTATGTCATTGTCTGACGCCCGTCTTCGCCTGCCTCTATCGTACATGGTACCTGGCTCAAATCACAAGCCTGTCCGTCATAGCAAAAACTAAACGGCTTGACCAAACTGTCCAAAGCAAGCAATTCCTCAAATGTACTGCGGCAATACATGGCATACCACTCCATTGTTGAATTAAGTCTCCCCTCCATAAAAACACCATAACATACAGGCACAATGTTTTTTTGTAAACCAGCACCACTACATAAAAAAGCGCGGCCAACTGGCCGCGCACATTTTCATTATGAATAGGCTATGTTCCACACAAGGGTAGGTATTTGAGAAGAACCCGTAGGGGCTTTCTATTTACCTACCCATACGGGGAACATAGCCTAAAATAAAAAAACTCTGCGTCTCTGCGCCTCTGCGTTAAAAAGCCTGCGCCTTTGCGTTGAGATCAACGCAAGTATTCGGCCTCCCGCTCGCATAGCGCCTTTATTGCCTGGGCACACTCTGGCGTCAGCTTGTAGTTAATGATGCAAGTGTTGTAGGAGAAAACGCCTAGTTCCACCATAAGCTGCTTTTCGCCAGCAAGCCAGCAACTGATGTTCTCGCCCCCAAAGCACTCATACATCATCTTATTCATGCGCTTCTGAAGCGTCTGCGCCTCTTCCATTGCGCCTTGCTTGGCAAGTTGAAATACTTCTCTTGCCATTCGCGCATTGAAGCAGGCACCGCCAATCATCATGCCATCATAGCCGTTCCTAGCCGCGCCGACACAATCGAACTCGTTTCCGCAGTAGATGAAGCACTCCTTGCTGGAACGCAACTTGTTCCCTGCGTCCACAAGCACCTTTGTGTCATCAGACGAGCAGGCACTGTCCTTCACAGCCAGCACCTTTGGATGCTCCAGCAGACGAGCAACAGTCTCTGGTGCAAGGGCAACCGATGACGACTTTCCTCTATGGTAGATGCCAATGGGAACAGAACTTGCCTCAATGACCTTCATGTACAATTCATAAAGATAATCCTGGTCAGGATTCAACTGGAAAAAAGGCGGGGCGATCACGGCCAAATCAATGCCAGTATCAGCATACATTGCCAGATTCTCAATCATGCGTTCAGCGGAGTTATCCGTGATTTGAAGCATGGTGGCAATCTGGCGTGAGGCATTCGCCTGCACCGTGGCCTTCGCCAGTTCACGCAATGTCCCCCTGCTCAAAAATGGTCCTTCTCCACAAGTGCCGCCGATGAACACAGCTTTCACACCCAGTTTCGCATGGTGCACAGAAAGCCGTTCCACGGAAGCAAAGTCAATTTTGCCTTCAGGCGTCAGCGGCGTAGGTGCCGCCGACCACACAAGGCTAGCATATCTTCTGTCAAACATTTTCACTTGATTATCTTGAGGTCAATAAGTCCTTGCTTGAATGTCTCGTATTCTGCGTCAGTGAGATTGCGGTACGGTAACCTGCGGTAGCGCGTGCCCATACCGAACATCTCCATTGTCGCCCTGATACCTGCATCAAAGCCACCTGGTTGCTTCATTATCAAATCAAAATACGGCATGTCATAACCAGAAACAATCTCCATCATCCCTTCCAGATTCCGTGCCTGGCACGCCTTCCAGAACTGCCATGACAAATCGGGGCGGAACATGCCCAGCGTGGAAAGATAGCCAGTGGCCCCCATTGGCCATATATTGAGGTAGTTCTGCTTCTGACCGCTAGAGAATATAGCGAGGCGCTCTGCAAATTTCAAAGTCATTACACGTGAATTCTTGTTGCAGCAGTCATCCTTGATGGCCATGACAGCATCGGTCTTCTTCATGAGGTTCTCAATGAGAGGTATGGCAGCAGTATCACTGCTCCTGCCAGGATAAATCAGCAGAAGCGCTATGTTCTGCGCCGCCTCAAGGTAGTATGCCTCTATGGTCTCGGACGTGCAACTCCCAGCCCAGTTCGCATTGAAGGGCAGGAACAAATCCGCGCCGATCTCCGCGCAGTACTTGCTGAACTCCTTCATCCGCGCAGTTGAATTGTTGAATTCCGTGACGCACACCAGCGCACGCTTGTTGGTATATTCCACCACAAACTTGGCAAGTTCCGCCATTTCCGCATGGGTCAATATGTCAAAATGGCTGTTGCCTGGCGTCAGAAAAATCATCTTGAGGCCATTGGCAATCTGAAAGTCAATCATCTTGGCAATGGCATCATAGTCTATGGCGTCATCCGAGGCGCGGAACGGCGTCGGAATGGAACAGACTGGTCCCGTCAATGCCTCCCTGACACGAGCACGTAACTCCTCATACATCGCTGTATCTCCTTTCATAATTCCTTAGGCTCAATATTCCTTGATGGTAAAGTTGGGGTCGAAGATATATACTTTCGTGACTTCGGAGGTCACCCTGCTCTTCATCTGGTCGGCAAAGGAGCCCATCTGGGATGTGGCCGCGTGCCCGTCGGCGTAGGCGGCGTTTATGTTGCCGCCGTGGCGTGCATGGGCATAGCCGCCGTTGGAGGAATTCTTGCCGATGTTCCAGAACGTGTGCTGGCAGTATCCAGGCTGTATGTTCACCGCAATTCCATCGTTTGTGGTAGTATATCCATTTAGATATGGCCATGCGGTATCGGCAATCATCGGCAGACTGGATGGCGATGAAAACTTCTCGACATAAACTATGGCCGAATAGTCTAGTTCTTCTATCGTAGTCGCAGGATATTCCTTCAAAGTGAAACTCAACCCGTATGTGAAATTGCGCAGCACCCATTTGAAAGGCTGTATTGAAGGGCAGATAACAGTATCAGTCTGACCAAGACGGGCAGCCTTCGCCTCAGAACCGATGTAAGGCGCAAGAATCTGCGTCCAATACTGCTCCTGACCACCGCCTTGACCACCGATGTAACGACGTACGCAGAGACGCCCCTCGTAGTCAGTCGCGTACATGCTCTGCCACAACGAGCACTGCTTCATGTTGTTTATGCAGGAGATGCTGCGTGCCTTGTCCCTTGCCTTGCTCAATGCAGGAAGCAACATTGCCGCCAGTATCGCGATGATTGCGATGACAACCAGCAGTTCAATCAGTGTAAAATGCTTTTTGTTTTTCATAGTCAGTTCTCCTCACTTTTTTGAAAAAGGTCCTTATGTACTTTGAAAACAATCTTTCTAATGGGTTGCGAAATGCCCTCGCCAGTGTTGAAACTGGTGATATGGGCCTCGCCTGGGAAATAGATGGCAAAGCAGGCTGGCGTTATCAACAGTTCCGCCCCATGTTCCTTCGTGGACAGGAAAAGCTGGTAGTCGCTGGCTGCATTGTATTCGGTCTTGGGCGCCAGTCCATCTGGATTTCTGCGGAAATTGATTTCCTGCCCAGCAATCAATGTCTGTATGTCGGCGTAATTGGAGTGGGTTTCCCAAACTGCGTCCTCCAGTCTTGCCGTGGTCTTTGAGTCAAAGACAGAGGCATACAGCATACGCCCCTGCAGTTCGTATGTCCCGTTCTTTAGTTCAGGACCAGCGTTTGCCTTGAAATCCGCAATTGCCTTTGCCACTTCCTTGCTGAAGATGGCATAGCCCGAAAAGTTTTCCCATTCGTCATAAATCATCTTATTTCTCTCCCACATTCTGCCTGAGTTGCAATAGCGGGCGCACATATAGGTTGAAGCGCCTAATCTCCGCTGGATTGGCCAGCAGTTTTGCAAGTGCGGCGCCACCTGTATTGAAGGGACGCAGTCCATCAGCGCCTTCCCGCCAGAAGTCATACATCAATTCCGCAAACTGCTGATGCGAAAGGGACTTTCTCTCTATCTTCACCAGCCCCTTTTCCTCGTCAGGCGTAGCATCGCCGCCATATATTGTCGCCTCTATCCTTGGGAAGACCAGCACCTTCCTCGGCGAAGATTTCACCATTTTCATAAACGGCGCCAACGGGAAGTACTTCTGCTCGCCCACATGGTAGATTCCAGGCGAAATCATGTCCACAAGTCCTTCCTTCAGTATATTTTCCACATCTATGCCATGCCTGTAGTAGTTCTTCCAATCAAAATTAATCTCCAGCGCAATCTTAGGATTCTTTGCGTCAATCGCGCGGCGTACTTCGCGCAGCCATGCCGTCATGACCTCTGCCTGCAATTTCAGCCAGTTCTCGTCCTGGAAATCCTTCGGTGTGCAGGAGCCGTACTTTGCCTTGTACGCCTCAATCAAAGGCGCATCATATCCGAAGAATGGCGGATGCCTCAGAAACTCAATGGTAATTGCATCTGGCTCGTATTCCACGATTTCCTTTACGAGCCCCAAGTAGAAATCCCGCACTCCCTGGTATGCATAACTGGGCTGGTTGCGCCTCTTTCCCTTGGCATCGCACATCATCCATTCGGGATGCTCGATTAGACGCTGCGCATTAAGGCAGTTCAAATTTGCAGTGTACCACGCATTTGCACGCACTGTGACCGAAAAGCGCAGACCAAGCGCCCTGGTCTTGTCCCTGAGTATGCGTATCGGGTCGGAGCCAGTCTCACGCAGCAATCTCTCCAGCCTTTCCGCGGCCAGGCGGTCCCCGTTCCGCCAGAACCGTGCATTCTTCTGCTTGCCGAACATGGTGGCCACCTTGCTTGGAAAATTGACTGCGCTGGTACCCACGCACCAATCCAATGCAAAAGCATTGGCCTCCTTGTACTGCGTCGCCAAGGTCTCCAGGCTCTCCTTCGTAACCTCCCTGACAAAGAAGTTGCTGTACCCGTCAGCATGCAATATCGCCGCTGGCCTTGGCTCCGCCTTTGCAAAATACTCGTTGTATTCCTCGTCTGAGACAGGAGAAATGGAAAGAGGCCCGAATTCGGAGCCAGCCGTCTTCGCGCCCACAACAATCTTCGCGCCCTCCTTCAGCTCAAACAGCCCCTCGAAATTCTCGCCAGCCAGAGTGGGCGTCACGTCAAGAACATGCTTTGCCTGCAAAGACGTGGCCTGGATTTTCCCATTCACAATGATATTGAAACCAGATTTTCCACGCAATGTGGAATACAAGGCATACTTGCCGCCACGTTCAACCTTGAACGTCAACTTCGAGCCGTATTTCTTCGCCTTGAGGAACTTCAATGTCCCGCATCGCGTGGCATACTCCTCTTCCTCCCAGTCGTCATGCTCGGATTCAAGGAATATGCGCTCTGGGTCATACATGAATTGCAGTTTTCTGGAGATTTTCACACCGTCTTTAGCCTCCACAAGCAAGTCCAGTTCCTGCATTCCCTTCTTGAGTTCCTTCACTGGCACTGTCAATGCAGCATTGACAGGCACCTGCCCTTTCCACAGCAATTTGCCGCCAGCCAGAACACTTGCCGTTTTACCCTGCACATCACCTGACAAATGCACAGGCAAATCCCCTGTTACAATGAAGGGCACGCCTGCCTCAATGTCCCCGCCCACGCCAAATACCTTCAGATTGCGGAGCAAACCATTGAAACGGAAGACATAGAAATTGTTTTTCCAATCGGCTGCCAGCCTGAAATACCTACCAGTGAAGGGGCCATTCAGCGTAACCGTGGCAAACAGCACGTCCTTCTCTGTCTTATAAGTCGTGGAAATCGCCGTTTGCACCTGCTTGAACGATACGCCATCGTCGCTGACGAAAAGCACCGCCTTTTCCAAATCAATTGTATTTTCGGGGCGTGTCTTGTTCAACTTGTCCATCGTCAACTCAATTTTATCCACGCTCTGCTGCTTGTCCAACCCGAATTCAATGATTCTGTCCTTCCAAGGGAAGGCAACCGAGCCAAAGCCGCCCTCCCCCATATACTGTACTGCGGCAGCCTCATTGAAGGCCACCCCGTCCTGAAAACCGCCAGAAGCGACTTTCAGCAATCCCTTTTCGCCACTTATGCCAACGCAGGAAAGCAGCACCAATGCAACAAACGCAACTCTCATTTTACTTCCTCCTCTTGTCCAGCTATCTTTTCATCGGAATATCCCCAGATAAGACCAGCATATTTTTCCCTGGGCACCTCTGGGCCGAAAATATGCCATCCAAACATCAGGATGAGATTCATAATGAAGCCAGGTATCGCCGCCCAGGTGAAACTCAATGCATGGGGCTGCGTGGGGTCGCCTGTGCTATGGCTGAATATGTACCAAAGCATCGTGCCCATGGCAAAGCCAAAGGGTATAAGCGACACCACCCGCCAGATGTTCCTCCACTTGCGGTTGTTCCGCTTGATTTCGCCCACGCCCCATAGCAAAGCCACAACAAGCAGCGGTATCCACACCCAGTAGAAGCCTATCGGCCCAGCAAGCCCGACATTGCCAGTCTCATTGAACTGTATTTCGCCGCGCTTGCTCAGCGTGTACCACAGAAGCAAGCCGTCCTTGAAGCCATAGCCAATAGCCTGCATGCTCCAGAACGCCAAACTGCTTGCCTTGCGGGACAATATGGCGAAGAGATAGGCATTGTAACCGACAGACGAAGTGAAGAAACCGAAAACCATGCCCACCTCGACCATGGTCTGCTTCATCCAAAGCGAGGATAGCCACTGCAAGAGGGAGAAGCCAATGCATAATGCGCCAATGAACAAAGTCGCCTTCTTGGAGAAGGAGAGCTGCTTTTTATCATCTGCCTCCTTGTTGAAGAAAGGCAGATAGTATTCACGCAGCCAAACAGCCGCTTCACCATTGAATATGCTGGAGAGCGTGCTCATGGCGGCGGCCAGCGCTGCTGCCACGAACAAACCAGGCACCAGGAACGGCAGTTTCGTGCCCACAAAGCGGAACAAGGCTAGATCACCTGTAGTCACAGCAGGGTCTGGACACTGCGAATAGTATGAGTAAATGCCCAGGCCAATGAAATCCAGAAGCAGTATCGTGCCCAATGCCAGGCAGGCGCTGGTGAACTGCGCCTTGACTGCTTTCTTAACAGTGCCAGTGGAAAGCAGGCGCTGCACTGTCATTGGCTGAAGCCCCGCGCCAATCGCACCCAGCAGGTGGCTGATTATCAATGCCCAGAATGTGAGCCGCACGTAGGGCCATACCGAGTAGAACTCCTTTTCATTGAAACGCGAAAGGCCATGGCCATGCTCAAAGGCGTACGACACGGCACCCCACGCGCCGCCTGGCACCAGACGACACAAGGTGCCCACCAGAACAAGCATGCCGAACAGCATGACAAAGAACTGTATCGTATCCGTCCAGACCACGGCTTTCAATCCGCCCGCTCCAGTATATGCCACGGAAATGCCGCCTACCAGCAATATTGTCAACCAGCAGGGCCAGCCCGCTGAAGCCTCGAATATCTTGGATGTGGTCAAAAGCACCATGCCACCATACATCACCTGGCCATAGCTGCTGCCAAATGCCGCCAGCAGCCGCGAATACCTGTCATATCTGTAGGATAGGTATTCAAAGGGGGTAAATGCCTTGATTTTAAAGATGAACTTCGAGAATATCAGTATTGAGAAAATCGCCAGAAACGGCGTCAATATTCCCAATATTCCCCAGTCCAGACCATGGTTGTATATTTCGCCAGGCGACATCACCAGACTGTAGGTGGAGAACAAGGTCATCAGCATGGAGAACGCAACCAGAAATGCGCTCATGTTCCTGCCGCCCAACAAATACTCCGCCGCATTCTTGTCCTTCTTGGAAAAGTACCAGCCCACACCTAGCATGACTGCAAAATAAAGGACAATTACGCTGTAATCCCAATAAGTCAATCCCATCAATTTGCTCCCTTCTTGACAAAGACAATCTCAGATGGGAATGAATTTATAACAGATTTTTATTTCTATCAAATCAATTTTGTAACATAAAAATATGAATAATAACAGATTTTTAAGATTACCTGGTGAAAAACAGCCTTATGGGGCTCAGTCACATTTCCTCGCTTGGCAAATGGCCGAAATACTCTCTGTACTGCTTGCAGAAATAATGCACATAATTCCAGCCGCAAAGAGCCGCCACTTCCTTGACCTGGTACTTGTGCTTCTGCAAAAGGAGACGCGCTGCCTTAAGGCGCACAATGTTCAAATACTTGACAGGAGTGCAATCCCAGCGTCTTCTGAATACGGTCTGTATGTAATTTGCCGAAAATTTAGTCTTTGCTGCGATTTCCTGTATGGTCAAGTCGCTTCTAAAATAATTCGCTCTTATGTATGCGGCAATCAATTCGGCAGGCTGCCATGTAATCTCCTGGCCCTGGCTCTCCATTATGAAAATGATTGCCGACAAGAACATCGCCAAAAGCACGCGTATGTAATCAGTATCGGTTATTTCACCATTGGCGACCTTTTCTAGGGCATTCTCCAATTCCCCAAGTTCAATGCCTGGCAAAACCTTGCATTTGGAAGGCTCATATATTTGGATTATCGACAAGCCACGAAGATAATAGATCTCATTGGCATCAATCCTCAATGTAATATGACGCTCCAAATCCTTTTTATTCAATGTCAAATGCGGAACACCAGGCGGCGTCAGGCATATCTGCTGAATGGCAGCAAGACCGCCTTCAGAATACCCCCTCTCCTTGAATAACAGCCTTAGTTCAAGCTGATTGTGTATATGCAATATCTGCCCCGCATCTGTCCCACCAGTCTTCTCACCCGCCACGGCAGGAAGAAGCAACTTGGGTAACTCCTCCGCACACGCCAAGACGTCCCTGCGTATGCCTTTCAATATCTCTATTTCAGACATCTTTTGCATATCCAAAGCAACGCCCCCATGCAACCCAGAGACAACAAACAATTACAACCTGTGTAAATGGCAGTGGACCGTTGGGTGCCCGCGGCGAAAAGCCGCGGGTAGAACTGGCCAGTCAAACGCGGGGCTTTTCGCCCCGCGCACTCAACGGTCCACTGTCCAACTGCACAGATGAAACAATAAAAAACTCTGCGTCTCTGCGCCTCTGCGCCTCTGCGTTAAAACCTCTGCGCCTCTGCGTTAAGATTTCTGCGCCTCGGCGTTGTTATTTGCCAAGTTCCTCGGAGCGTTTCTTGGCGGCAATAATGGCGTCGCATACGATTTTGCCGAAGCCAGCCGACTGCATAACTTGAAGTGCGGCGTAGGTGGTGCCATTTGGTGATGTCACCGCCTGCCGCAGATGTTCTGGCGTGTCAATGCGCCTGGACATCATTTCAGCCGAGCCCGTAATGGTCTGCAATGTCAGTTCCAGAGATAGATCCGCTGGAAGCCCTGCCGCCACGCCGGCCTCGGCCATCGCCTCCGCCATAGCGAAGATATAAGCAGGTCCCGAGCCACTGAGAGCTGTGACAGCGTCCAGCATTTCCTCTGGCACTGGCCATGCCTTGCCCGCGCTGGACAGCAGCCTTCTGGCAAAGTCCGCCTCTTCAGCCGACACATCCTCCGCAGTAGCAAAGGCACTTGCACCCTGCCCCACCATCAACGGCGTATTTGGCATGACGCGGATGATTTTCTTGCTGCCAAACCAGCCGCAAAGTTTCGCCAGCGGTATGCCTGCGCAAATGGACAGCACCAGCGTGTCCTTGCCAATCTTGGGCAAGGACGCCACAACATTGGCCGCCACCTGGGGTTTCACCGCAAGTATGATGAAATCCGCCGAAGCCACTTCTGGTGCCGCGTCGGGCACTGTCCTTATGCCTGTCGTATTGGTAAAAGCAGTCCGTGCCGCCTCCAATATGTCAGCGGCAACAATGTTTTCCTTCGCCAACAGGCCACCCGTGACAATTGCCTTGCCCAGGGCGGTCGCCATCTTGCCTGCGCCAATGAAAAGCAGTTTCATTGCTGGCTCCTTACTTTGTCAACTTGGAGGCTGCGGGCTTGTCCAGGAACAGTGTGCAGTTCGGATGTGTCTGCAGAATTGAGGCTGGGCACATTGGTGTCACAGGGCCTTCAACTGCGGCCTTGACGGCATCTGCCTTGCGGTCGTCAGGAACTGTGTTGATGATTGCGCGGGCAGAGAAGATTTGTGGCACGCTCATGGAAATGGCAATGCGCGGAACAGCATCCATGGTCGGGAACCAGCCTTCGCCATACTGCTGATGGCGGCATACTTCGTCCAGCGTAACCTGGTTGTATGCGTTTGGTGAATTGAAGTCCGCCGGCGGATCATTGAAGGCAATGTGGCCATTTTCACCGATGCCGATGAATGCCACATCCAGTTTGTACTGGCCGATGCACTTGCAAAGTTCGGCTATTGCCGCGTCCACGTCTGCCGCGTCGCCTGGGACTGGATGGAATTCCATGGGCTTCTCAGGAAGGCGGTCCAGGAATGTCTTGTGCAGATTGAAGCGGAATGAGGCTGGATGGTCATCCTTGAGGCCAATGTACTCGTCCAAATGGAAAATACGAACCTTGCTCCATTTCACATCCTCTTTCACCAGTGCGTCGTACATGTTGTTCTGGCTTGGAGCCGTTGCAACCACGATTGTCGCCTCGCCGCGCTGTGCGATTGCCTCGCGTATAAATGCCGCGCCTGCCGCAGCAGCAGCCTTGCCCATCGCAACCTTGTCTTCAAAGATTTTCACTTCCATCATAATTGTCTCCTACCTAACTCCTTTACCATGTTGATTTACTTGACAAAGTCAAGATACTCTTCCTTGGTCATCAGCGAAGCCAGCGCGGAATCATCCACTTTCTCCAGTTTCATGATCCAACCCCTGTCTTCCGCATCCTCATTTATCATCTCAGGCTCTGCCTCCAGCGCAACATTAACTGCGCTCACAGTACCAGCAACTGGCGCAAAAATCTCGTTGGCGGACTTGGTGGATTCCACGCTGCCAAAAGCCTCGCCAGCAGCAAAGGTCTTTCCCACTTCAGGCAATTCCACGTATGTGAGTTGCTTCAACTCGTCTGCCGCAAACTGCGATATGCCAACCGTGGCAATGCCACCCTCGATTTCAACCCATTCGTGAGTCTTGGCGTACTTCTTCATTGTTCAGTTTCTCCGTGTTCAAAAATCATTGAATCGCAAATCGGGCTTAATATGGCATACCTTGTTGCATTGTCCACAATGACAACGGCAAAATCAAAGAATTAATGCCAGACCACCACGCGCACCGTGGTCGCGCACAATTAATATCCCTAACTTGCTTTTGATGCTTCCTACAATAAATTAATGGTGCTTCAAAGGAGTTGAAGAAAAGCACTAACAGGATGCAAGGATAAATGAACAAGATTCTACAAAAGCGGCAATTGTCGGAAAACGTGTTTCGCATGGAAGTCGAGGCACCATTGATAGCTAAGGAACGCCGCGCAGGCCAGTTCATCATTCTCATGGTGGACGAGGCACTGGGCGAGCGCATTCCACTCACCATTGCGGACGCGGATGCCAAGGCAGGCACCATCTCCCTGATTTTCCAGACTGTGGGCGCCAGCACAATCAAGTTGGCTAAACTCAATGAAGGCGACTACATTGCCGCAATATTAGGTCCTTTAGGCAAACCCACCTCAATACGCGGTGCCAATGGCGAACCCGCAGGCCGCGTGGTATGCGTGGGAGGCGGCGTTGGTCTGGCTCCATTGCACCCAATCGCCAAGGCTCTCAAGGAGGCTGGCAACCAGGTGACCATAATCATGGGTGCACGCAACAAATCACTCTTCGTGATGGAAGACGAAATGCGGGCAATCGCTGGAGACAATCTGATACTTGTCACAGACGATGGCAGTTCTGGCCGCAAGGGACTGGTCACAGACCCGCTCAAGGAACTTTGCGAATCTGGCAACATAGACGAGGTAATCGCAATCGGACCGCCCATCATGATGAAGTTCTGCTCCAAGACAACCGAGCCATTCCACATCAAGACAACTGTATCCCTCAACACCATCATGATTGACGGCACTGGCATGTGCGGCGGCTGCCGCATCTCCGTCGGTGGCGAAACCAAGTTTGTGTGTGTCGATGGTCCAGAATTCGACGGGCACCAGGTGGACTGGGACCTCATGATAAAGCGCCTGGGCGCATTCAAGCCCATCGAGGCCGCAGCCCGTGAACATGTCTGCAATCTTTACAAAGGAATCTGAAATATGACACCGAAGGAAAAAATGGCTCTGCCTGTTCAAGCCATGCCAGAACAGGAACCTGCGATACGCGCCCACAATATGAACGAAGTGGCATTGGGCTTTACCGCCGAAATGGCGAAGAACGAGGCCGCCCGTTGCATAAACTGCCCCAGCAAACCCTGCATACAGGGCTGCCCAGTTGCAATCGACATTCCTGGCTTCCTGGCAAAGGCCGCTGAAGGCGACTTCAAAGGCGCATTGGCCATCATCAAGGAAACATCCCTGCTGCCAGCCGTGTGCGGGCGCGTCTGCCCCCAAGAAAAGCAATGCCAAAAGTTCTGCACCATGGGCAAACTGCTTAAGGACGCGGACAAGTCGGTTGGCATTGGCCGTGTTGAACGCTTCTGTGCGGACTACGCCAGGCAGCAGGGGCTTGACGAGGCAGTTGTCTGCGCACCCAGCACAGGCAAGCGCATCGCCGTGATTGGCTCGGGTCCTGCCTCCATAACTTGCGCGGCGGACTGCGCCAAGGCGGGGCATTCCGTCACCATGTTCGAGGCATTCCACAAGTGCGGCGGCGTCCTGGTCTATGGCATCCCTGAATTCCGTCTGCCAAAATCCATCGTTCAATATGAAATCGACGGATTGAAGAAACTAGGCGTGAAAATCGAGACCAATTATTGCGTGGGAAGAACACGCAAGTTGTCTGACTTGATGACGCAGGACGGTTTCGACGCGGTCTTCGTCGGCACAGGCGCAGGTCTGCCCAAATTCATGGACATTGAAGGCGAAAACCTGATAGGCGTTTTCAGCGCAAATGAATACCTCACCCGCGCGAACCTGATGAAGGCATATCTTGAAAACGAAGCAGACACACCATTCTGGCACGGCAAGAAAGTTGCGGTCTTGGGCGGCGGAAACGTGGCAATGGATGCAAGCCGCATGGCATTGCGCCTGGGCGCGGAAAAAGTCTATCTCATCTATCGCCGCAGCGAAGCGGAAATGCCCGCACGAAAGGAAGAGATCCATCACGCACGTGAAGAAGGCGTAGATTTCCTCATGCTGCAAAACGCAAAGCGCATCCTAGGCGATGCGGACATGAAGGTCACCGCCATCGAATGCCTGAAATACGAATTGGGCGAACCTGACGCTTCAGGACGCCGCTCGCCTGTGCCAATTCCTGGCAGCGAATTCACCCTGGATGTGGACACGGTGGTCGTTGCAGTCGGCAATGCCTCCAACCCGCTGATTCCAGCCACAACCGAGGGCCTGGAAATCAACAAGAGAGGCAACATCGTCGTCAATCCCGAAACAAACATGACCTCAATTCCAGGCGTATTCGCAGGTGGAGATATCGTTCTGGGCGCAGCAACAGTCATCCTCGCCATGGGCGAAGGCCGCCGTGCAGCAGCAGGCATCTGCTCCTACCTACAATAAAGTGGGCGCCGAAGCGGCGCCCACTCAAGTTGGACAAACAACAGGGCAAAGCCACAGACGTCCCGCACGGGTTGGCCAACCTGTGCGATTATCCAACAGGCGAAAACGGGCTAGTTGGCCAACTTGAGTGCGCCCCACTTTGGGGCGCACTTTTTTGCATTATTTAGCAGTCGTAGCTGAAGGAACCGTCCTTGTACTGCACCTTCAATGTCTTGCCTTCGCATAGCGTGCCCGCCACGATCATTCTGGAGACTGGATTCTCCAGGCGGCGCGTGATGACACGCTTCAGTGGACGCGCACCATACACAGGATCGTAGCCTTCCTCGGCAAGCGCCTGCTTTGCCTCGTCGCTTATCTCCAGACCTATGCGCTGCACGGAAAGCCTCTTGGCGAAGGCCTGTATCTGCAACTCCACAATGGCGGAGATGTGCTTCTTCTCCAGGCGGTGGAATACCACTATGTCATCAAGCCTGTTCAGGAACTCTGGACGGAATGCCTCACGCAACTTGGCCATCACGCGGTCGTGCATGGCGTCGTAGTCCTTGCCGTCACTCTCGATGATGTCCCTGCTGCCGATGTTGGAGGTCATTATGATGACAGTGTTCTTGAAGTCCACCAGTCTGCCCTGCGAATCGGTCAGCCTGCCATCATCCAGCACCTGAAGCAGTATGTTGAACACGTCA
>JAFSTJ010000179.1 GCA_017450525.1 Victivallales bacterium
ACTTGCCTTCATAACACCGCCGCTTTTGCAGCCGAATACGCCGTATCCGGCCATGCCTGTATTGAGTGGCTGGTTCAGAAAGCAAGGCTTTAAGGTCAAGCAGTATGACTTTTCCATACGTATGCTTCTGCGTATGCTGTCACCTGACGTGTTGGAGGTGGCTGGCAATGCAGTGAGGTCAAAGGCCAAGGTAGATGAGGCACTGGCTTTTTTTGTGGACAGCCTGGAGGACTACAAGCGCACGATTCCCCATGTCATTGCGTTTTTGCAGGGGAAGGAGCCTTTTCTGGAATGGCGCATAGCAGCCAGGACATATCTGCCTGAAGGTCCATATTTTGCGGCATTGGACCCAGATGGAATGGGTGAGGATGCCGAGAATGAGAACCTGGACTTCTTCTTCGGCAAACTTGGCACGCTGGACAAGGCGAAATACCTTGCCTCTCTGTATCTGGATGATGTGTCCACCTTCATATCACGCAGCATTGAACCTGCATTCCAGTTGGGCAAGTATGCGGAGAAACTTTCCGTTTCACTACCCACATTTGATCCCATACTGGACAGGCTGGAGCAGAACAAGTCATCTTTATTTGATGAGTTTCTGGATGAAATGACCAAAGAGATGCTGGACGAATGGCAGCCTGACTGGGTGGCGATTACGATTCCGTTTCCTGGCACTTTGTATGGCGCGTTCCGCATTGCGCGCCAGATCAAGCGTGTTTCCAATGCCAAGGTTGCGATTGGCGGCGGCTATGTGAACTCCGAGTTGCGCCAGGTCAATGACCAGCGCATCTACAATTACATCGATGAGATTTCATACGACGAGGGCTTTGCGCCTTTGTACAGACTTTTCACTGGCAAGGACGACAATCCACCAGAACCAGAGGTGCTGGTGCCTGACTATACTGATTTGAAGCTGAATGACTATTTCCCTGTGACAGAGGTGCCTAATCCAATGCACAGGATATGGACTGACGGCCGCTGGGCCAAGATGCAGCTTGCCAGGGGATGCTATTGGCACAAATGCGCTTTCTGCGATTTGGCGCTGGACTATATTTGTCGCTATGTGCCTGCCCCACCAGAAAAAATCGCCGATGAGATGGAGCGTGTGATTGCTGAGACTGGCTTGTCGGGCTTTCATTTTGTGGACGAGGCAATTGCGCCCGCTGTGGTGCGTGGCCTATGCAAGGAGATATTGCGGAGAAACCTTTGCGTCACCTGGTGGGGGAATATTCGCTTTGACAAAGCATTCACCCCAGAGCTTGCCTCATTGATGGCGGACGCTGGATGCGTAGCTGTGACTGGCGGGCTGGAATGCGGTCATAATCGTCTGCTGAAGCTGATGAACAAGGGCATCACCACGGAAGGTGCTGAGCAGGTGATGCAAAACTTCCGCGACGCGGGCATTATGGTGCATGCATATCTTATGTATGGCTTTCCCACGGAGACGCGTCAGGAAGTTATTCAGGCGCTGGACTATGTGCGCCACTGCTTTGCCACTGGCATTCTGCAATCGGCATTCTGGCATCGCTTTGCATTGACCGCGCATAGCGCAATCGCCCGCAATCCAGAGCAGTTCGGAATAAGGCTCGTTCAGGAGAGTAGGGCAGGGCGGGAAAGGCTCTTCGCCAGAAATGAAATCGGCTACGTTGAGGATGGCGCACCTGACTGGGGACGGATTGGTCCATGCCTGGAAAAGGCCGTGTATAACTTCATGGAGGGGCGAGGACTTGACGTTCCAGCAAAAAAATGGCTTTCAATGTAATCTCATTTTTATCCACAGATTGACACAGATTAA
>JAFSTJ010000180.1 GCA_017450525.1 Victivallales bacterium
CCAATGCCCTGGAGTTGCGCACCAATGCGTCCTGCCAGAATATGACCTTGCCTACGCCGCGGTTCACTAGTGTCTTGGTAAGCCACAGCAAATAGTCCGACGCGATTTCATCATGACCTGCGACGCGGCATTTAGGGCAGGCGCAGAGGTCGTGTACATCGTCCAGCCGCACATGTACAAAAGGTGCGCCATCGGGATAGTATTTTTCCAGGAAAGCGACCAGCATTTCAGTTACGAACACCCTGTTGTCCCTGGAATATGTGCATACGCCTTTTTCCGTGGGCTCGCCCTTTTCGTCCAATGCTGAGATTTCAGGCATCATGCGAGGGAACAAGGTGTTGTTTCCAAACAGCGAGAACACTGGAAACACCATCAAATCCTTTTCACGTGCGTAGTTTATGATTTCGGCAAGCAAATCTTCCCTTTCAATGGTGGAGGAGACGTAGGTCTCGCTGTTCCAGACGTCCTTTTCGGAGGAGTACCAGTTCAGGAAATGCTCGTTTCTGAGTTCTTCTCTGTCCCGCATATTGAATGCAAAGAATTCTGCGGGGTTGTTCTGGTCCTCGAAAGTTGAGTTTGGCAGGCAGTTGTATATGCCAAGGCCCAGTGCGTTGAATTTCAGCGTGGTGATCTGATCGATGGTCTTCATCCAATCATTGAGGTTCATCCTGTCCGTACCCCAGATTGTATCAATGATGAGGCCTCTGACAGGCATGTCTGGCCAGTCCCTGATGAACAGGTTGGGCAGCTTCTGCCCTGCCAGGAAGAGACGGTACAGCGAGGCTAGTGTGCATGCCGCCATGACGGCGCCGCGCTGCTGTTGCGCACGTATAGTGATTTCACTGCCTTGGATGGTAATTTCGTAGTAGTCGCTGCGGCATGCATCAGGCACGCCCGAGAAGTTGAAATCCCCGTTTTCCTCGATGCGGGCCTCGATTATATATGTCTTCTTGTTCGCTATGACGCGGACACCTGCTTCCGACAATATCGCCCTAATTGACTTTCTCTGCAAGGGCAGCACATTCGTGGTGATAAGCCTTACATCTGCCGACAATTCCGACATGTCCTCCAACTTCGATATAGACTTCGGCTGGGGGAAAAGTTCGGGGATTTCGTATGGTGTCATTTTTCCAATTCTCCAGTGCCCTGCGCCTTCCAGGACGGATTTATAATTAAAAAATGCGCTGCCATCATACGATTTTGGCACTATGGCAGCAGCAATGGTAATGTATCGCAAAAATTGGAAAAATCAATTTGAAAAGACGCAAAAACATAACGCAGAGACGCCTCGTTTAACGCAGAGACGCAGAGACGCAAAGTTTTTATATTTATTTGCTATCTGGCATTGCATAACTGTTAATTTAAGGCTTAAAACCATCAAATTTACAGTCAGCGATGTCAACTGCCTAAACAATAAAAACTCTGCGTCTCTGCGCCTCTGCGTTAAACGAGGCGTCTCTGCGTTTAGATGTTGCGGTCGGCGAAGTCGTAGTAGAAGTTCCAGTCGAAGGCGGTGAGGGAGTGCTTGCCCGTCTTGACGTGGTAGCCGATGTTGCCTTTGCCGTATGAGATATCGCAGGGTGGCATTTCGTCTACGCCCAATCCTGGCAGCCCATAAAGCTCCCATATCTTTGAGGCATTGTACGCGGATATGAATTCGCTCTTGGGGTCTGCGGTGTAGTCCAGGCTGGAGCTTCCCACGTAGAGCGCCCTTGGCGCCACCAGCGCCAGCAGTGCATGCTGGTCGATGGGCAGCAGCTCTTCCTGCCCTGCGAATTCCATCATCTTGTCTGTGAACCAGTTTGGCCTTACGTGCCAGAGGCAACTAAGTGTTTCGCCGAAGAGGCGCCTGCTCAATGCAGCGCCGCCGTGCCCTGAGTTGTTGGAGACCACCATCTTGAAGCGTTCGTCATTGGCACCTGCCCAGAGGCAGGCTTTGCCAAGGCGGCTGTGCCCTACGATGGCGCAGCGGGACGCATCCACCAGTGGTTCCCTTTCCAATGCGTCAAGGATGCGGCTGTATCCCCAGGCCCATCCGCCGATTGCGCCGAGATTGCGCCTGCGCTTGTGCAATTCCTCCAGCGGAATGTCATAGTCGGGGCGAAGGTCTTTTTCATCGCAGAACAGCGTGAAAATGCTCTTGCGTGCGCCGTCCAGATTGTCTGGGAATATTTCGCCGCAATGCGCTGTTGCCACGGCATAGCCGCGCTCCATTGCGCCGAGATAGTTCATGAACTCCTGCTTCTGGACACAGCGAAAACTTTCGTCTGGCGCGCCGATGGTATGCCAGAGACGCTGTGACCTGTCATCCACGGGGCCTCTTGTCATGCGTACATCGTATTCAGGCGTGTTTGCTTGGTTGCCGCTGAAGTTGAGTTGTATGAACACAGGCGGCTTAACTGCACTCTTGGGCACATACAGCATCATGTCGAAGTTGAAGCTGCGGCCATCATTCATCTCGCAATAGAGGCGGTATTCCTTGCGGATTGCCTTGCCGTCCAGTGCGTCGTCCTTGATTGTCATGGTCTCCACCCGCAGCTTGTCTGGCGCTGGTGGCATGAAACCGTACATGCAATCCTTGAATTGCTGGAGTATTTCAGGGCGTTTGCGTTTCCATTCGTCCAAAGTCGCTGGCAAGGGGGGCAGCGTGTAGGGCTTGACCTTGTCATCGGTTGTCACATAGCGCCTGAAGAATTCATCGCTCCATGCATTGGTGGCGCGTTCCGCAAGAATGATCTTTTCAGGATGGTCGGGAGTGCGGAGAATCTCCTCAATTGCAGGAGGGGTGTAAAGTCTTTTCAGCA
>JAFSTJ010000181.1 GCA_017450525.1 Victivallales bacterium
AAGTACAACAGCATAGTTGCGAAGGACAAGGTGGTCAAGGCCAGGGCAATGCTCAGGGCTGGCAATGAAGTGAACCAGATGATGAAGGTGGTGGGCGAAGAAGGCACTCCTGTCAATGACTTCGTTACATACCTTAAGAGCGAATTCATAGACAATGTCTATCTGCAACAGAATACATTCGACAAAGTCGATAGCGCATGCGGCGCCGAACGGCAGAAATATGTGTTCGACAAGTTGCTTGGCATTATAGAAAAGGATTTCAACTTTGCGGACAAGGACCAGGCGAGAACCTATTTCCAGCGCCTGAGGCAGCAGTTCATCGACTGGAACTACACTCCCTGGGATTCCATCTCCTTCCGCGACGCTGAAGCGGCCATAGACAAGATGCTGCAGGAGGCCTGACAACAATGAAGAAAATCTACAATCGCATCATCCAGATAAGCGGCAACGTCATAACTGTCGAGGCGGACAATGTGGCCAACGGCGAACTTGCCGAAGTCAAGAGCCAGCGCGGCACATCATTGGCACAGGTAATCAGGCTGGACAAGAGCAAGGTGTACTTGCAGGTCTTCGCAGGAAGCCGTGGCATTTCAACGGACAGCGAGGTACGCTTCCTTGGTCGTCCAATGAAGGTGTCCGCCACCGAGGCATTGCTCGGGCGTATTTTCACTGGCAATGGTTCTCCCCGCGACAAGGGACCTGCATTGCAGGACAATCTGATCGACATCGGAGGCCCCTCCGTGAATCCTGCCAACCGTATCATTCCACGTAAGATGATACGTACTGGTATCCCCATGATTGATATTTTCAACACGCTGGTTGAAAGCCAGAAACTGCCTATCTTCTCCGTGGCAGGCGAACCCTACAACGAACTGCTTGCCCGCATAGCCATGCAGGCGGAAGTCGATGTGATTGTGCTGGGCGGTATGGGCCTGAAGTACGATGACTACCTGACCTTCAAGGAGACATTGGACGAGCACGGTGCGCTATCACGCACAGTCATGTTCATCCACACCGCCTCCGACCCGATAGTGGAATGCCTGCTGGTGCCAGACATGTCACTGGCTGTGGCGGAATACTTTGCCACAGAGCAGAACAAGCGTGTCCTGGTGCTGTTGACAGATATGACCAACTTCTGCGATGCGCAGAAGGAAATCGCAATCACCATGGAACAGATTCCTTCCAACCGTGGTTATCCAGGCGACCTGTACAGCCAGCTTGCCTCCCGCTATGAAAAGGCAGTTGACTTTGAGACGGCGGGCTCCATCACGATCCTGGCTGTCACCACAATGCCTGGTGACGATGTGACGCACCCAGTGCCTGATAACACGGGATACATCACCGAAGGCCAGTTCTATCTTGTGAACGGGCATATTGAGCCATTCGGCTCCTTGAGCCGCCTCAAGCAGCAGGTCAACAGCGAAACACGCCCTGACCATCGTGCATTGATGGACACCATGATACGCCTCTATGCGGAATACCGCGAAGTGCTGGAAAAGCAGTCCATGGGCTTCCGCATGAGCAAGTGGGACGAGAAGTTGCTCAAGTACGGCATCCAGTTTGAAGAGAAGATGATGGATTTGAGCGTGAACATTCCATTGGAAGAGGCTTTGAACCTGGGCTGGCGTATCCTTGCCGATTGCTTCGAGCCAGCTGAAACTGGAATCAAGACTGACTTGGTGCGGGAATACTGGCCCAAGAAATGATGCTTCAAAATGCCTAAGATAAAGCTGACAAAAAACGAGCTGAAGATTCAGCGTGATGCGTTGAAGATGTACCAGCGCTATCTGCCTACCTTGCAGCTTAAGAAGCAACAGCTTCAGTTGGAAGTGCGCAAGATGCGTGAGCAGGCTGCCAGCGTAAGGCGTGCCATCAATGAGGCTGCCCAGGGCTGGAATGAAGTCTATCCACTCTTGAGCGGTTCGGATGCGGAAGGGCTGGAGAGTCTGCTGGCCATCAAGGAATGGCGCGTTGGCCGCAGAAATGTAGCTGGTATTGATGTGCCTGTTTTCGAGGACCTGCTTTTCGAGGCCCCCGCATACGATATGTATCTTACCCCAGTCTGGTTCGACGATGTGTCCGAGATGCTGCGTTCTCAGATTGCATTGAAATTGAAGAACAAGTTGATGGAGGAGGCATTGTCCCTGCTGGAGCAGGAACTGCGCGTCGTGACCCAGAGGGTGAACCTGTTTGAAAAGGTCAAGATACCCGAGGCGAAGGAGAACATACGCAAAATCAATATCTCCATCGGCGACCAGCAGACAAATTCCGTGGGCCGTTCCAAGATCGCAAAGGGCAAGTGCGCCGCGCGGGACGCCGCTTCCTACGGTGAGGGAGAAGAAGCGTAACGGGGGGATTTGAAATATGATAGAACCTATGCGAAAAATAACGCTGGCCTGCCTTCAGCGAGATAGGCAGACGGCGATTGACAGGCTTCAGGCTCTTGGTACAGTGCATATCGTGAATAGTGCGCCAGTCAATTCCCAGGAGTTTGAACGGCTGGTGCGCTTGCAGACGATGTTGGCCAGCGTTCAGTCTGCAATAGATGCATTGCCGCCTGGCATTGAGCCGCAGCCTTCCGCCAAATACGAGCCAGCGGTCGCGCTTGCCAAGGCGCAGGAGATGATAGCCGCTATTGAGAAAACAGAGGCGCGGGTTGCAGAGTGCAAGAAGGCAATTGAGCAACTTAAGCCATGGGGGTCATTCTCTGGCGACTTGCTAAAGGCATTGGCACGGCATGGACTGTACATCTATCTTTGTATTGTTCAGGGCAAGCAGGTCCCTGAAATGCCTGAGGACGCAGTTGCAAAGGTGATTTCCGTGAGCAATGGCACCATATACTTTGCAGTGTTTTCTGCCAAGCCGATTGAGGATGGCCTTTTCACGCTAGCGCCCTTGCCAGAAAACAAGGGGCTTCACCAGTGGGAGGCCAAATTTGCCAAGGCGCAGGAGCAACTCAAGGCGCAGCAGGAGGCATTGGCTGGCTTTGCCATCGCCAATAAGGAAAGCTTGGCGGACGAGGATAGGAAAATCAATGGCATGAAGTCCTTTGTCCAGGCAAGGGATGGCATGGAATTGGAAGGGCGCTTTGCGTTCCTCAAGGGCTACGTCCCAGCTGCTAAGGTGGATGAATTGCATCGTACTGCGTTGGAGAATCTCTGGGTGGTTGAGGACAAGGAAATCGAGGAAGACGATATGGACGCGCCTACCAAACTCAACATACCCCAGCCATTCAGAATGGCGCGCCAGATATTTGACTTTGTAGGCATTTTGCCTGGCTACCATGAAACGGATGTGAGCGCTGTAATGCTCATATTTTTCTCCATATTCTGCGGTATGCTGGTGGGCGATGCGGGCTATGGCCTGCTTTTCCTGGCAGTGACTACGTATTTCAGATTGAAGGCAAAGAGCGACAATGCCAAGGAAGGGCTGAATCTGCTTATGGTTATGAGTGCCTCCATTCTCATATACGGGGCATTGTGCGGCAATTGGTTTGCAATACCAGTTGAGAAGATGCCAGGTCCATTGGCGGGGCTGCCCTGGTTGAGCAAGAACAATGCCCAGCAGCATGTGCAGTTGCTGTGCTTCTTCATCGCCGCGTTCCAAATGTCGCTGGCCTCGGTGTGGCGTGCATGGCAGGAGGCATCCAAGGCGAACTTGAAAGATGATAACACCTTCAAGTTCCTGAAATGCATCTGGACTGGCCTGGGCAAGATGGGCTGGGCTGTTTTCCTGTGGGCCAACTATGGAATGGTCAAGTTGCTCATTGTGGATGGCGGTGGCATTGGCGACTTGTCCAAGCCATACAAATGCCTTTACATAATTGGCTTTGTCTTGATACTGATATTCGACATTAACTGGAAGGACATGGGCGATGTGATTTACTCGCCGTTCAGTTTCATCAACAGTTTTGTTGATGTGCTGTCATACATACGCCTTTTCGCAGTTGGTCTTTCCAGCGCATACATTGCCAACAGTTTCAACAGCATGGCGATGAGCCTGTCCGCTGGCAATCCTTGGCTGATACCAGTGTCGCTTTTGGTGCTGGCGGTCGGTCATGCATTGAATATAGCCCTGGCGTGCATGGGCGTGCTGGTCCACGGCGTTAGGCTGAATACACTTGAATTTTCGGGTCACATGGATTTGTCCTGGTCGGGCAAGCCATACAAGCCGCTTTCAAATGAGCGGTTGTAGCCAGCCCGTCCACGGGCTGGAAAGAGAATCGGTTGTAGCCAGCCCGTCCGCGGGCTGGAAAGAGAATCGGTTGTAGCCAGCCCGTCCGCGGGCTGGTAAGAGAATCGGTTGTAGCCAGCCCGTCCACGGGCTGGAAAGAGAATCGGTTGTAGCCAGCCCGTCCGCGGGCTGGAAAGGGAATCGATTGTAGCCAGCCCGTCCACGGGCTGGAAAGGGAATCGGTTGTAGCCAGCCCGTCCACGGGCTGGAAAGGGAATCGGTTGTAGCCAGCCCGTCCACGGGCTGGAAAGAGATTTGCACAATTAAAAATAAAGTTTCCAAACAAGAGGAGTGATTTACAATGTTAGATGCAGCATTAGTCCAGACAGGCGCGTTTTTGGCAATAGGCATTGCCGCAATGGGTTCAGCGTATGGTTGCGGCGTGGCAGGCGCCTCGGCAGTAGGCGCATGGAAGAAGTGCTATATGCAAGGCAAGCCTGCGCCCTTCCAGTTGGCGATTCTCACTGGTGTGCCAATGTCCCAGACAATTTATGGTATGATTCTTATGCTGATGATCAATGGTTCCAAGGCACCTGCAACCAATTGGCCAGTTTTCCTGGCAATGGGTTTGCTGGGCGGAATCGCAATCGCATTGAGCGCAGCGTTCCAGGGCCGTGCGGCTGCAGGCGCCTGCGACGCATACGCTGAAAGTGGCAAGGGCTTTGTGAACTATCTGCTTGCGCTGGGTGTCATCGAGACCATTGCAATCTTCGTCATGGTGTTCGCAATCCTTCTCATGGGCAAATTGGGTTAAGTCGTTTCAATGTCAAAATCGATTAAGGCGGTTGGGCGGCCGTATTTTTATGCCATAGCGCTTCTATTTCTCAATTTGTTGGTATGCAGCCTGTTCTGCCTTGTCAGGTTTGGCAAGGCAGGCGCTGCAGGACGTGTTTATCTTGTTCTGCAGTGCATAGGCTGCTCGTTTTTGTATATATTGCCTGCCTTGTTTTTTGCGTGGCTTTCCAATTTCACTGGCAGGTTCCGTATTGTATTTGAAATCATCGGTCTGCTTCTGGCATTCCCCATAATGCTGGTGCTCTTGCTGGATTTCGGCATTGTGTGCAGATTTGGCTACCATGTGAATGGCATGGTGATAAACCTGCTTTGCACAAAAGGCGGCTTCGAGTCTATGGGGCTTGACCTTGCCACAATTGCACCTCTCGCATTGGGCATTCTGTTTTTTGCTGTCTTGCATTTCTGCCTGTGGCTTGTTTGTTTCCGTACAGAGTTCTGCGCGGGAATCGCTGCATTTGCCGCCCGCCCACGTGTGGTGCTCTGCGCGCTTGCCTTTTACGGGCTTTCAATTTTGGCTGCATTGCTTGTTTGCGGATTCGGCCATTTCTATGCAAATGTAGATGTCCTTTCACAATATGACGCATATCCAGTCGCGCTTAAAATGCGCATGAGGAAACTCCTTCTGAAAATCGGTCTGGAAGAACCACAGAGGGACAAGGCATACTCATTCGCAAAGTCAGCGCATGGGAAACTTAAGTACCCCCAGAACCAGATTATACGTATTGCGCCAGAGACGAAATACAACATAATCTGGCTCGTATGCGAATCCCTGCGGTATGACCTGCTTTCACAAGAGGCCATGCCCGCGTGCTGGAAACTCGCCGAAAAATCCTGGCGCTTTGACTGCCATTACAGTGGCGGATATGGAACAAGGCCTGGCATGTTCAGCATGTTCTATGGTCTGTATGCGCCTAACTGGGAGGCTTTTCTGATGTGCAGAAGAGGCCCATTGCTGATAGACTGGCTGCAGGAGGATAAGTATGCAATTCTCTGTCAGACCTCGGCCAAATTCAGTTACCCTGAATTCGACAAGACCATATTCGCTTCTGTGCCAACTAATGAAATCATTGAAATAGATAAAAAGAAACAAGCCTGGGAGCGGGACATTACCATGGTGGATAATATGCTGCTGTTTATGGACAAGGAGGGGCAGCGTCCTTTCTTTATGTTCGGCTTCTTTGAATCTACCCATGCCTCGTACAGTTTTCCCGATGAGGCAATTATCAGGAAGGACTATTTGGAGAACATAAACTATACAACTGTCAGCAAGAAAGACGCCATGCTTCTCTACAACAGGGATGTAAATGCAGCGCACCATATCGATATGCAGGTGAAGCGCATATTCGACTATTTGGAGGCGCGACCCGACTTGGCTGCAAAGACAATCATAATTGTAACTGGCGACCATGGCGAGGAATTCTTCGAGAAGGGGCGTCTGGGTCACAATTCCGCGTTTGTGGAGGAGCAGATACGCACGCCATTGGTGATTCATGTGCCAAAGATGGAACCCAATGTGGTTACCCATATTACCAGCCATACTGACATTGCGGCCACATTGGCGCCTTTACTTGGAGTCCGCAACAATGCCTCCGACTATACTGTTGGGCAAAATCTGTTTTCACCCGATTACTCCAGGGACAGTTATGTCATTTGCGGTTGGGACACAGGTATCCTGATGACCAAGGACTACAAATGCACATTGCCTATTGGAAATAGCAGCTTCTTTTCAAAGGAGCATATAACCAGACGTGATGATACTCCCTGCTCTGAAGAGGAGAGGAATAGTTTCTGGAAGAATAACGCGCAGCAACTTTACAAGGCGCAACAGGACATTTCTAGGTTTGAGGATTAAACTATGTTGAATCCGTTTCCCGCGAGTATAAGAAAAGTCGGCATTTTCCCGTTGAGTTTTGGCTTCCAAAAGCAGGAATATATAGACACGTTGAAGCAGAAGTTTGCTGAGCTGAACGTAAATTATGAAATGCCCGAGCCGCAGACGCCTGAACTTAGATACATGGCGGCGGACGATGAGGAGAGGGCCCGCATATTCAATTCACTTCTGGCGGATGAAACAGTAGACTTTTTGTTTGCAATGCGTGGCGGCTTTGGAGCGGCCAGGGCACTTCCCTATATTGACTGGGACTTGCTACTGAAGCGGAACATACCCGTGGCAGGATACAGCGACATGAGCGCGTTCCTGGCAGGCGCCTTGTCCAAGGGCTTCAAGAACGGCATCAGCGGCATCATGGCAGAATGCACATTCGGATGCAAGGCAAGCGAGCAGCAGATTGAGCAGTCATACGCCTCCATGAGGAAGTGCATTGAGGGCAAGGTTCTGTCGGTGCCATATCAGGGGGATTACACCACCATCACTCAAGGCCAGGTGACGGCGCCGCTCATGGCTGGCAATCTTGGCGTTCTCCAGGCATTGATAGGCACGCCTTGGATGCCAGATTTAAGTGGCTATGTGCTGATTCTGGAGGATTTGAGCAAGCCAGCAGTTGAGATTGAACGCGCCTTCAACCATTTCTACCAGGCGGGCATATTTGGTGTGCTGTCTGGCATAGTTTTCGGCTCATTCAGCGGCTGCAATGACATGGCTTGCCTATCGGAACTGTTCCGTGAATATGCCTCGTATGTCAAGGGCCCCAGTTTCTCAGGCTTACCATTCGGGCACATCTTCCCCTGCGCCGCAATACGCCTCGGCGTGGAAACCACGATTTCCGTGGCACCAGAGGGCAAGGTGGCATTCTGACACTATCGTAGCCGCTGGCTATCGTAGCCGCTGGCTATCGTAGCCGCTGGCTATCGTAGCCGCTGGCTATCGTGGCCGCTGGCTATCGTAGCCGCTGGC
>JAFSTJ010000182.1 GCA_017450525.1 Victivallales bacterium
AACCCCCTGCTGTTCCAGTAGGAAAACTTGAGCGGAAACAAGGATTTCAAAGTTTTGAAATTACTTCTTTAGTGAGGAAGGAGAGAGCGATGAGAATTTTGTTTTGTCTTTTGATGGTGTCTTTACTAGGCTGGGCGCATCCGTTTTGCGTGAATGAGGCCGACGTGGCGAAAAAAGTCAGATATACAGGGGCCGAAAAGAAACTTGCCTCGCAGGAAGGCATAGTGCTTTGGTCTGCAGAATATGGAAAGACCGCATATTTCCAGGATAAACTGGCATACGATGTCTCGGAAATACAGCAGGTGGAAGTGAGTTTCATGGCCAAGACGCCTGGTTACATCAGTTTTGCAAGTGTGGCTGTTCAGGAGGACGGCAGCCGCAAAGGATTTGGTGCACCGATACAGTCTATCATGCCTGATGGTGAATACCACACCTACATATTCGATTTGTCAAAGAACCAGATGCATACTGGAAAAATGAGCAATTGGGAACTGCGCTTCTACGGGCATCCTGGCGAGATTGGGCTTAAGGCTATTGCGGCGAAGACCGTTGAGAATCGCATTGCTGATGCGGAGAAGATGGTTCCTGCACAACCACACCAAGTTCTTCAACTTATGCCGCGTTCGCGCTGTGTTCTCAGTTGGCTGGGAAATGAACCTGCCAAAACCACTGTTCGCTTCTATGACAGGGAAATGAAGGAACTGCCCAAGACGGCTGCCATTTTGCTTCCTGGCCAGAAGTCTCTGGAGTTCACCACGCCTGAAATGATGATTTACGCCACTGCCACAATTGAGGCGAAAGGGCAGGGCATTCCCGTGGTGCGCCAACTTTTCTACCAGCGGCCATTCACGGCAGCAAAACTGGATTGGAGGGGCAGATGGATTTGGTCCCACAAAGGTAGCGGTCCCGATGAATACAATGTCTGGTTCCAGAAGGAACTGGAACTTGAGGACGAGCCTGAATATGGCGCCTTGGCTCTGCTGGGAGACGATTTCATATACACATACGTGAATGGCAGGTTCCACGGCAAGCACAGGGGCTGGCGTACATCCGTGTTCTACGAAATTACAAAATCCCTGAAAAAGGGTAAGAACCTGGTGACAATACGCATACACAATCTGAATCAGGGCGCAGGTCTTGTGCTGGATGGATATGTGCGCCTGAAAAACGGGAAGGATGTGTTTTTTGGCTCGGACAGCAGTTGGTTATGCGATGACAAGAGCAACACTGACACTCGTATTCCCACTGTTTTTCCGAAGAAGGCAGTGGAACTTGGCGACCCGGCGACGCTGCTGCCATGGAAGAGCAGCATTGGCTTTGGTTATGCAGGACCAAGAGGCACGCTGATTCCAGTCAAGATGCTCCCTGGCAAGATGACGGTGAAAATCGCCGACATGCCCAAGCTGGACATTGCAAAGATGCGTTTTCGCCTGGAAAAGGAGAATGGTGAAAAGCGCACTCTGGAATTGTCAGTCACGCCAAGCAGTGACAAGTGGAAGAAAGATGAAACCCTTACAATCGAATACCTATTTCCGCACGTGGAGGGTGGAGGATTCAAACTGTATGTGGACGACTGCTTTGTGGCAGTCAAGGGCAATGCTCCAATAGCAAGCGAGCCAAAGCGCAAGGAGAAGATTCCCTCGCTGAAGCAGGCCAGGATGAGACAGGGCAATGGCAGGCCGTATCTCGAGTTTGGCAAGGACAAACTGAACGGGACATTCTGGCTTGTGCCAGCCTCGGCAAAGCATGAGCCTGAATTGGACATATCACGTACCACTGGCTTCACCAATCAGCGCATAAACAGCGGCTTCAGCAGTTTCTGGAAGGGTGAGAACAAGTACGATTTCACTGATTTCGATTATGCGGTGGACAGGATGCTGTCCTTTATGCCAGATGCCATATTCTCCTTGATTTTTGAGGTTGACATGCCCGAATGGTGGTGTCAGGCGCATCCTGAAGACGCGTCCGCCCATTATGGAGGCAATCCCAGGGCGCATTTGGAGCGTGAGAAGCAGGGGCTTGCCTCAAAGCGGTGGATACGTGATGCAGAAGCACCGCTAAAGGCGCTTGTGGAACACGTCAAGCAACGCAGCTATGCAGACCGTATCTGGGGCATCAGCTTTGCCAGCGGCTGCAACTGGGAATGGTTCTGGGCGAACAAGGACGCAAAATTCCGTCGCAGCTGGTGCGGATATTCACCTGCGGACTTGGCGACGTTCCGCGGGTACATGAAGGAGAAGTACGGCACGGACACCGCCTTGGCGAAGGCATGGAATATGCAAGGACTGACTTTTGATACGATGCAGTTCCCTGATTGGAGGCGCTATAGCAACGGCAGCGTCGGAATGCTGTTTGACACATCCAAGGACCAGCAAATCATAGACTGGCTTGAATTCCGCAACAGAGCCCTAGCAGAGGCATTGGACGGACTCGGCTCCATAATCAAGAAGGCCACTGATGGCAAATGGCTTGTGGGTGCATATTATGGATACAGCGTACAATTGGCTGACAATCCGACAAATCCACTGCCAATGAGTGGGCACAATGGTTTCTTTGAGGCGGCGAAATCACCAAATGTGGACTTTGTGCACGGTCCCAGCAGCTATGAGAAGCGCAAGACTGGCTTGGCTGAAACAACCATGCAGAACTGGAGCACCTGGATTCTCCACTGCAAGATGATCTATGTGGAGCAGGACACGCGTACAGGATACTTCGACATCGAGACTAGAGAAAATAAGATCTATTGCGGTTCGCCAAACACGGCATTTGAATCCGTGGGGCAGTTGAACAGGGGCTTTGGCATGGAATTGGCGACGGGTGTTTTCAACTACTGGTTTGACATCGCGGCTGGCGCATTCTATGAAAAGGCAATGTCAGACATCTGCCTGGAGCAGAGGTTGGTCAGGGACAAACTGCCCGCTGTGAAGGGAACCACGCCCATTGAAACCGCCATTGTGCTAGATAGGGACAGTTTCTACTATACCAAGACTCCAGTGCAGGATGGCCTTTTCTCCTCTGCCATGCGGATACTCCTCCATTTCAACAAACTGGCGATTCCATACAGAAATATGACTGTGCAGGATCTGCTTGACAAGAGTATCACTGTACCAGCCCACAAAATGTATATCATGCTGCCAACCTTGATACTGGACAAGGAGCAGCGTTCTGCCCTTATGGAACGCTTCCAGCGCGAAAAGGCGACGGTGGTGTGGCTTTACGGACCAGGCGCATTCTATCCGCTGAATGGTCCTTCAGCCGACCATTGCGCGGATTTCCTTGGCATCAAGGTAAGGATGAGCATGGAAAAATATCGTCCTGAGATGACGTGCACTCCTGAATATGGCAAAATCAAGTGCACCAATTTCTATGCTAGCACACCTTGGTTCCTGCCTGAAGCTGGCTATGATGCCGTGGTGGGTTCAGATGTCAAGGGGCAGCCTCTAATGGTTCGCAAGAAGATTGGCGGCGCCACGCATTACTTCACTTCATTGATGAATCTTCCTGAAGAACTGTATGCCAGGATAATGAAGGAAAGCGGTGTGCACAGGTATATGGATACGATTGATGACCAGTGCTGGATTGGCAATGACGTGTTCTTCCTCTATG
>JAFSTJ010000183.1 GCA_017450525.1 Victivallales bacterium
GAGCATGGCCGCAAACTCCTTTCCGTTGAACTGACTGCCAAGGTCGTCGATGCCAGGCATCGTGTGAAAGTCAAGGTGAACGGCGCGTTTCGGGAAACGAGCCCAGGCTTGTGTTGAATCCATTATTGCTCCTGTGGTTCTCTCCATTTGAAATCACCTCTACATTATTGGTGAATGGAGCATTTCTATAAACTATACCCCCGCCCCCTGTAGCCAGGCTGTAGTCGGACATGAAAACTCACTTGATGCTCAGCGCGATGGGAAAATCCGCCTTGTTCATAACCAGTTCCTCCATCGCCCCTTCCACGGTCTCGCGAATCTCCTGACGGTCGCGCTTGCGCCACATGTTTGGCTCGCGCCCAAGGTAGTCCGTGAAATCGTTGAAGAAGACGTGGGAGGGTGAATCCGCCTGCAAAGGGTATTTTTCCGCAAGTTCACGCCGCCAAACCGTCAAGATTTCCAGCATGCAAGGCGCCAGTTCCTGCAACAAGTGGCAAACGCTGAACACGGAAACCCAGTTGTCCGTCTGCCCATCCCCTATGGCCGACATCTTCACAGCCAGGCGCGCACGCGGAAATATCTGCGAAACTGGCAAAGGACGCAGGATGCCTTGCTCCAGCTTCTGGCGGGAAAGTTCGCTTAGACACTTCTGCCAAGTTTTTTTACTCTCTGGCGCACGCTCTGCAGCATTACCCTCGGAGTTGTTTACCAGAAGATGAATGGCCAAGGAGACAAGGAACTTCTCCGACGCAAGCTCCATCCCTTCCAATTCCAGCAACTTGGCACATCTTGCCGAAACCTTCGCCAATTGCGTCTCCGTTATGGGAAGTGCCTTGCGCAGAATGCCATCAAGAGCATTTTTCCAGGGCTTCATCTCCCTGCGTTCCTCATCGAACGGGGCATGGCCACGCGCAGCCTGATATTCACGCGCCACATCGGCATAGCCCGAGGCAGTCAGCATAGACGACACCAACGCATCCACGTCATTGCGATTCAATAGGTTGGCATCACTGCCGTTAATCCGCTCAACAAGCATGAGGGAAAGATCCTCCGCCATCCAGACATCCTGGAAGCCCAGCTTGCGGAACGCCTCAGCTATCTGGCGTTCCAGCCCGCCGATGTCCAGTTCTGCAGGCGAGCCGTTCTCATCGGCAATCTGCAGCTTATATGTCGCGACATGAATCAAGGCCTCGACTCCTCAGGCTTCGCATCCTCCGCCGTGGCTTCGCCCTGCGCAGATGGCTTCTCCTCACCCTCAGGCTCCGTCTCCTTGGCGGGCATCTTGTTGATTTCGTTGATGAACGCCTCCACATCCTTGAAGTGGCGATAGACGGAGGCAAAGCGGACATACGCCACTTCGTCGATGTTGCGCAATGCACGCATCACAAGCTCCCCGATGTAGTGCGATTCCACCTCGGACTGGGGCAGGGACATCAACTGCGTCGAGATGTCCCGCACGATATTCTCTATCTGCTCCTGGCTGATGTTGCGTTTCCAGCAAGCCATCCGTATGCCGTCCCGCAGCTTCTCCTGCTTGAAGTCCTCACGCCTTCCATCCCGTTTGACCACATAGATGTCTGCGGGGATGATGGATTCGTATGTCGTGAAGCGAAAGCCACATTGCAGGCACTGGCGGCGGCGGCGTATGGTGTCCCCTTCTTTTGAGATTCTTGTCTCTATGACCTTGTCGTCATTAGACGCACATTTCGGACAACGCATTTATCTTTCTCCTTATCAGTGCAGTTCAGCCGATAGCCAAAACCACGCTACAAATCTCTAACAACTCTTTCGATTGCGGTGGCACGACCGTCTGCTTCAATCGTAACCACCGTTCCACACAGACGCACATTCTTGTTGGTGACTGGGAAACGCATGGGCATCCCCGTCAGGTAGTGGCGGACAATGGGCTCCCACTCCCTGCCAAGCACCGATTCCCTGGAACCTACCATCCCGACATCGCACTGGAAGGCTGTACCGCCAGGAAAGATGGTCTCATCAGCCGTGGGAACATGGGTGTGCGTTCCCAGAACTGCGCTCACCTTCCCGTCCAGAAAACGCCCCAGCGATATCTTGTCGCTGGTTGCCTCCGCATGGAAATCAACGATGATGACAGGGGTAACCTGACGTATTTCAGTAACGATTCTCTCTGCAGCAGCAAAGGGGCAATCGGAAGAAAAGCGCATGAAGGTGCGCCCAAGAAGGTTGATCACGCCGACCTTCGTCCCGTCTGCCGCCTCGAAGATGCCATATCCACGGCCAGGCTGAAGGCCTGAAACATTCGCGGGGCGCAGGACATTCGGGAAATCCAGTATTTCCTTCTCGAAATCCTTCTGGTCCCAGGTATGGTCGCCACCTGTGAAAACATCCACCTGGCTCTTCTTCAATTCATCCAACGTGCTGCGAGCGAAGCCGTTCCCATTGGCCATGTTCTCTCCATTGGCCACACAGAACTCACAGGAGTATTCCGCGCGAAGCTCGGGAACAAAGCGATTCACCGCCTCGCGTCCACCACTGCCAACGATGTCTCCAATGAAAAGAATTCG
Source organism: Victivallales bacterium (assembly GCA_017450525.1). Classification (GTDB taxonomy): domain Bacteria; phylum Verrucomicrobiota; class Lentisphaeria; order Oligosphaerales; family Oligosphaeraceae; genus RGIG3456. Next base: position 2,544 of record JAFSTJ010000183.1, read on the forward strand.
CATATTGTGTTCCTGTTTAACCCAAATCCTCATATATATAAATATAATGCTTTAACAGCGTTTTTCAAGTGGCAAAACAGCACTTGACCAGCCTTCATGTGATAGGCTCTTCTTCAGCGGGCAAACGCTTCTTCATCTTATATAATACTGCCAAAAACGATTGATGATACGGAGGATAGTAGAAGCCCTTCGCCAACGCCTCGCGCACACTACCGAAAAATCGACCTCCCCTGCCTAGGCAAAAGTTCATCCTGTCATAGCCAGAATTGAAAGGCAGCAAAAAACGTCCCATGCCATCGGCAATCTCCTGAGCCTTCACGGCAGGGTACGTTTCGTAGGCAAGATTCTTCATCACAAAAATCCCCAAGTGTTCCGCCAGCGACTGCGCCTCTGGCTCCACATCGCCGCTGGTCGCAAGCACACCGAGGATATGCGTCCTGCTCTTCTCTGGTTTGTCTTTTCTTTCCTTCCAGATAAACCGCTCCACACCCCCTTGCAAGCGAGAAATCGTGTCACAATCCACAGGCCTGTTCCAACGTTTGCATTGTATGAGCCGTATCTTGCGCGGGGCCCTTGCAATCAAGTCAATGCCACCGTCATTCATCCCCTCACGTAATCCGTTATACCTTACATGGAAGCCTTTCTCCTCGAAGAGATGCCCGACAAAACGTTCATACTGTGCGCCATAGTCGATTTTAGCCTCGGCAGTCTCACGCCGCGTATCAGTCGGCTGATTCCCATACCGCAAATACCACCATAGGCGATACTCCAGTGCCCCAACGTCATCTTCAGGTACCTCTCCTAAAGGCGTCTGCATTCTCCTTTCCTCCGCTATGCTCAATTCATCCGAGATTGCAGCAAAACTCTCAGGCCTGAACCTGCAAGTTGACCAGTTCTGCCTGCACCTGCTCTTTGGATATGGCAAAACGTTTCGAGATTTTCTCGAGGATTACCTCATCCGAAATGCCCAAATCAAGCATCGCCATAATCGCACCTTGTATTTTTCCCTGCTGCATCCCCTGCTGCATCCCCTGCTGCATCCCCTGCTCTATCCCCTGCTGCAACAATTCTTCTCTGAAAGGCTCGAAAAACTCACGCATGCTCATTTTCATATTCGTCTTCTCCTTCTTTCGAATTTTTAAATCCATATTAACAATTTCAGTTACAAGACGCGCCGTCTCATAATTCATACTTTGAAAACCACTATGCTTATTTATGACATCCATCAATTCTTTTCTGTCAGAAGCGTATTTGGCAGCCAATAAAACCGTGCCCATATCCTGACCATAGACCATTATCTCCTCCTCTGACATTAGCTTAGGAACAATGATATTCAACTGGTAGTCGTGAACGCACTGCGCGATTTCCCCATCAGGCAGAGCAAGGATGTCATGGAGTCTTCTTATCGGCCATTCCTTGTCCGACAGGAAAACCACCAGGGTGATGACTGGAACCAGCTTGTCCTTATCAGAGAAATGCGCCAGCACTTCCTCCTGGCTTGCATAATTCCCATTTTGTTCCCGCTCCCAAACGAACCGATTCACTTGCTCCAGATAGTTGAGAACCTCATAGCACAAATTCCTGACGGGCATCGTGGGGTCATAAAAGGACTGCACCTCAAGCCCTAGCAATAGAAAAGTGCAATTCTGTCCACGTTTGCAGGTCACCCTTTTGAGTATGTCTCGTTCACGCTGAAGAAACTGCTTCCTGTTCCGCAACGGATGTAGAACCTCCATCGGATTCTTGGGAGTAAGTGTTTCTGGCTCTATCACGCGCTTTCCATTGAAGAAAAACGTGTTGAATACATCCGCAAACACTTCTGAATCGTCAAAGAACCTCTTCGACCAATAATCTATTCGTCCCATCAAAATGCTCCTTTCTTGAATTGACCTTGTTTCTGGGCATTCAAGTAGAAGCACTCTCTATTTCCTTAATATAATGCGTTCCCCTTGAATGTCAAAGATTCTGAAAACAAAAGACAATATAATCCGTAATTTCAATTTTGCAAGTCAAATATTGCTTATTTTCTCTTATTTTTGAAGTTATAATTTTCTTTATATAAAAGTTACTATATTCTTTATTAAAATTATATAATAAAAGCATTAAGAATGCATTTATAGTTCATTCGCTTATTTACCCTAAATGGAAAATGCTTCAGAAGAAAAAACGGCTATGCCAATTATCAAAATCGTCTTTTCTGCTTATATTACTTATTGTTTTCAACAATCAACCGACCATGGAGAATACAAGCAGCATGAAAAACGATTTGTTTGTCAAAGAGAACTCGTTAACCCACGAATACCCCAGAATACTAGGACATAGGGGAACGTTGGAGCGTTACACGGAAAACGGCCTGATGGCCTTCAAATACGCCCTCTCGAATGGCATCACGGGCTTTGAAACAGATTTTCGCCTGACCCTCGACAACGAGGTGGTTGTGATGCATGACAGCGACATCCGTCGCACAACCACAGGCGAAGGTGCCGTGGAAAAGATGACACTTGCGGAGATAAAATCCGTCAGGCTGAAATACTCAGACGAGCAGGTGCCCACGGCAGAAGAGCTGTTTTCCCTGTTTGACAACTTGCAGGATTTCTACATTGAGCTTGAAATGAAACCCCGCTACGGTGAATTGTACACGCCCGAACGCATGGACACCTTCCTGAACAAGCTCTATGACCTGGCAACAACACACTTGTCGAAGGGCTACTATGTCTTCACCTGCTTTGACCACCAGGTCTTGAAACGCACAAAAGAGCTTCACCCTGATGCGAAAATAGGTCTCATTTACTCAGGGCTTGACGAGAAGACCGCAGACGCTGCCATCGCCCGCGGCTGCTCTACCATCGCGCCAACCATCCATGGCACTCCGCAGGAATTGGTTGACAAGGTGAAGGCAGCAGGCATCAAGGTCAACCTCTGGCACTCCGAATATCTGGAACTCTGGCTGAAGGCTCGCGCGATGGGGGCAGTCGTCTCCACAACCAACCACCCCGTCACTGTCCTCAACGCCATCAGGGAATACGCGAAACTACAGAATTAGCAATTAGCAATTAGCAA
>JAFSTJ010000184.1 GCA_017450525.1 Victivallales bacterium
AGCTTCTTCTTGGTAACTGGCTTGTAGATTATGCCGTCAAAGACATCACCGCTTTTGTCTGCGCAGGACACATCCGCCGTGACAGCAATCACCTTGACATTAAAGTATTTTGGACTGCAATGGAGTTTCTGCGCCAACTCATCGCCTGCCATGTCAGCCATTGAATATTCAGTGAAAATGATATCGGCGGAGAAGTCCACCAATGCACCCAGCACCTCGTCCGCAGACGCAACCTCCATCACCTCGATTTTGCGACCACGCAGCATGGAAGCGAACATGCTTCTTGTGACTGGATTCTCCGCCACAACAATTGCCTTGTTGAAAACCGCCACGTCCTTTGCTTGTACTTTGTCGGGCGCCGCATTCTTTCCCTCGGCGATGGGAAGCGCATTGAATGTAACGGAAAAGACCGAGCCTTTTGTCTTGGTGCTGACGAAAGTCACATTGCCGCCAATGTAGCGGGCCAGCGAGCGTGCCACTGGGAGTCCCAAACCCAACCTGCCCTGCTTCTTGCGCAGTTTGCTGTCAATGTTGCCATGCTCGAATGGCTCGAATACGCCGCGCCTATCCTCGTCCGCAATGCCAATACCAGTATCCTCCACTTCAAAAATAAGATTGATTCCATTGCCATCCTGGGAATAGCTGTGCTTTATGCGTACAACTGCACCGCCGCGCTCCGTATATTTCACCGCATTGTTCACAATGATGGAAAGGATCTGCCTCAAATGCACACCGTCAATCATCACTATAGGAAGTTCAGGAACTGGCTCGAATTGCAGATAGAGTCCCTTGTCGTTTGCCAGCGTCAAATATGTCTTTGTCACCTCATTGGCAATTTCATTCACATCCGTGGGCACTGGATGGGTCTCCAGCGTATTGTTCTCCAACTTGGTCAAATCAGTGGTCTCCTCCAGCAAGGCATTCAACGCCTTCGCCACGGCATTGATATTGTACAAGTACTCGTCGCGGGCCTTTTCATCCAGATTCTTTTGCTGGAGCAATTCCGAATGGCCTATTATGGCATCCAGCAAAGAGCGCATTTCATGGCTCACCATGGCCACGAAGTTGCTCTTCTGCTGTGCGTCGCGGCGGGAATGCTTGGAGGCGATAGCATAGTCCGTAATGTCCACCAAATGCCAAAGCACTGCCTCATAACCCATTTGCTCCTTCGACATATAAAGCAGCTCCACTTTGTAGATGCGCCCTCCTATTTCCTGGGTACTGAAGTAATTCTCCTGGCTTTCAATAACTCCCCGTGCCCGCGAGCGCAATTCGTCCGAAATTGCAACAGGCATTTCCTCAAAGCGCTTGCCCAGGATAAAAAAGTTCAGGTAGTCATTGTAGTGCAGCATACGCACCTTGTCATTGGCATCGCTTACCAGGACGCGGCTCGGCATCAATTTAAACACAGACTTGGTTCTTTTCATAAAGCGGCGGCTGTAGCACATCTTCAAAGCAAACACCATTAGCAGTACCAGCACTACAATCGTGCACCAGATGGCAATTGTGAATGTCCTGACCTGCCCCTTCTGGAAGAACTCGTTCAAATCAGGCTTTCTGACGCCCAGCGGCAGATCCTCTATGGATATTCCCACCTTATCCAAGGCAATGCAATTCACAAAGTTGCGGGCAAGCACCCTCTGCTTTTCGCCTGAGCATACATTGCCTCTCTTCAAAGCCTCGCGTATGTCATTGCCCAGTGCCACGCCCATGTCCTCCGATTTGGCAAAAGCGCCGCCCAGTGCCTCGCCTTCACACGCAATGCGTCAAGAAGGAGCCTTCCGTATTCAGTGTCGTCGACGCTCCCCGGAACAGCGCTCCACATTTTCTCTTGTTTGTCAATCCAGCGC
>JAFSTJ010000014.1 GCA_017450525.1 Victivallales bacterium
CACATGTTCACGCTGCGCCTTGCCGATTCCGCTCCTGTGCTATCGATGGAGCAGGGCAATGATATTGCATACGGCGATATCAGCCAGGCTTTCAGTTTGTATTCCAGCCGTGACACAGAAGCAGAATTGAGTGTAATACAAGAGAATATTTCAGGCCTTCTGGAACCCCAGGTGCTCTTTTCCCGTAAGGTCCAGCTTAAATCCAATAAGCCTGAACGCCTGGAAGTGGAAGGTACAATCAGTTCTGAGCAAACCAATCGCATTGTCTATGAGTTGAAGGACGGAAAGACAGGCCAGGTCGTGTTGCGCCAGGATTTGCCGCTTCTGCTGCAAATGGAATATCTCACAGTGGCGCCACGCTTCACTGCCGCAAAATTGCTGGTGAATGTGAAGACCTCCGTCTTGCAGAAGAAATTCGGTGCTGATTTCAAGGGCAGTCTTGTGGTTTCTGATCCAGGCGGAAAACAGGTGTCCAGCACACCACTGTCTGTGGAACAGCCTCAGTCGCTGCCATTCTCCAAGGACAATGCTACAGGCAAATACAAGGTGGATTTGCAGGACGCGACTGGCAAGCTCATCTCAAGCGTTTCAGTGGATTTTCCTGGCTTCGGCGAATGGAGCAAAATGGAGTTTGACCTTAGCCGAATAATACCGCCATACAAGCCAATGGAGGTGAAAAATGAAAAGGGCGGGCTTGAGGTCATGCCCGTGGGACGCTCGTACCAGTGGCGTGCCAATGGACTGATTCCTGAGCAAATCGTCTCCCGCGGCAACAAGCTTTTTAGCAAGCCAGCCAGCCTTGTGATTGGAAACGAAAGTGCAAGGCTGACATTGACGCCTGGCAGCGCAAAGCCACATCGTGTGGAGTTTGCCGCAAACGGCAGTACCGGCGCATACGAGATTGCATCCCAAAGCTGGATTGAATATGATGGCGTACAGTACAACACAGTCAAAATCAAGGCAAAGCAAAAACTTGGAGCGGTGGAACTGCGCTTCAGCATGCCCCGCGATGAGGCAAAATACCTGCATACATCCAGTTGCGGATGGGGAAACAAGATTACAATGGAATTGCCCGACGGCGACTTTGCCTGCAAGTATTTCCCTGTGGTTTTCCTTGGCAATGAAACGGAGGGGCTTTGCTTCTTCGCGGAGAGCTGCGGAACATGGCTGAGCAAGGATCCAAAGCCATTGCATTTTACTTCCAATGAAAGGGAGACGGTGTTTACGGTGCGCCTGGCTGATGGCCTGAAGGCTGGGCAGGAACTTGACTTTGAATACGGCCTGCTTGCCTCGCCCGTCAAGCCATTGCCGAAGAATTATCCGCTGAATACCCTGGGCTGGTATCACATCTTCCCAATGAACCGCCCTGGCAGGCGTCCAACGGTTTATTGCGGCATGGCAACCTGGCCAAAGGTGCTAAGCGACATGTTCTGCGACCTGCCTTCAGATACTGACAACAAGGCGGCATTCTACCGTGAGGACGTGAAGAGGGCGCTTGGCTTCGGCATCAAGCCATATCCTTATAATCCACATTATGTCACGGACGAGTATCCAGAAGTGCGGGCGTTTATGGACGAGTGGCAGATCATGCCCCAGAACACATGGTCAGGCACCCGCGATGGCAAGCCACATTCCCTCCACCTGCTGTGCCCCGCCTCCGGCGGCGCGGATTTCTACCTGATGAAGGTGAAGCATCTATTGCAGAAGGTGCCGTTCCATGGTATGAACTTCGACTTTGGCATCATACCTGTCTGCATGAACTCATTGCACGGCTGCCATGAGCGCACACCTCTGCTTGCATACCGCAATCTCTTCAGGCGTTTGGCCTTGCTGCTGATTGATTCTGGCGTGGAGGACTACATTATCACCGTGCACAACACCGATTCCGTGCAGTTGCCATCATATACGTTTGTTTCCCATCTGGACAATGGCGAGCATATCCGCCAGCAGAGCAGCACACTCATGCACAATGGTAAGGACATTCTTGACACATACAAATTGCCAATGTGGGCATGCGAACTGAGTTCACTGCCATTCGGCATTACAAACCCGCCTTACCAGGCCCAGGATGTGCTGCAGACAATCTACGGCGGCGGCAAGGAGGACCCAGAACTCTACAAGTTGCGCATAACCCGTGCAATGATGGCAGGCCCGCTGGTGCACAACACAATACCTCGTTTGAACCGCTGCCATTTCGGTGTGTTCGACAAGTTGGTGCGCATATACGACGCCTTCAATGTGCCTGAATGCGAGTTCATTGGCTATTGGGACAAGCGCAAGGCGGCTGAAGTTGTCAGCGGCAAGGAGGTCTATGTCAGCCTCTACAAGCCAAAGGCGGGCAACAAGGTGCTGGCGGTGATTTCACACCTTGGCAACGAACGGCTTGTCCAGGACGTTGAGATTCGCTTCAACCCCAAGGCAATTGGATTGCGCAGTTTCAAGAGTGCATTCGAGCATATTGACAAGGATGACCCTGAATACCAGCAGATGTACGAAATAAGGAACAAGTATTCAGTTCCGTCCGAAAGAGCACCTCTCAAGTGGGTGCCCGCAGGTGTAAAAGTCCTGTCATTTGCAGACAATGTGCTGAAACTGCATATCCCATACCACACCTTCGCCATCGTTGAACTGCAATAATTCAACGCAGAGACGCTGTGTTTCAACGCAGAGACGCAGAGACGCAGAGGTTTTAACGCAGAGGCGCAGAGACGCAGAGACGCGGAGTTTTTTAGGTTTTGCTATGCTTGTATGGGCAGGTTATAGGTGCCTTCCAGGTGCTTGCTGTTTCATGGCTTTAATTGCCTGCTTTTTAGAGAACATGGCATTAGGTTTATGTTGTGCAAGGAAACTTAAACATTAATAATCTCTGCGTCTTTGCGTCTTTGCGCCTCTGCGTTAAAACTCAGCGTCTCTGCGTTCTTAAAAAGTAGCGTCTCTGCGTTCTATTTAAGGAGTTGGATAAATGTATAGAAGCCTGATTTTTCTGTTTTTGCTGATGGGGACGGTGTTTGCGCTGGATATTGTGCGCAATTCGGAGCCTTGTGCAGAGATTGTTGCTACTACGGCTGATGCTAAGATTGCGGCCGAGCAATTGCAATATTTTATACAATGTATTGCTAGCGTAAAACTTGATATAGTGAATGAGCCAGGCAAGAAGGGGTTGAATCAGATATTTGTAGGCGAGAGTCCTTGGACAAAGAAACTTGGGTATTCATTGCCAGAGTTCAGCGGCTCGGGATACGATATTCTTATCGCGGAAAAATATGCTGTGTTGGCTGGACCATGCTGGAATGTGGAAATTACTGGCGTTCCTAAAAGTGCAGTGCTGTCTGGCGTAAGTGACAATGGCAATATGCACGCAGTGAGCGCATTCTTGGAAAGTCTTGGTGTGCGCTTTTATGCGCCAGGAGATGAAGGAACGATTATTCCGAAAATGGCGACAATTGCGCCCGCTGTTGGGCGCTGCACTAGAACCGCCGCATTTTCCACAAGGGAATATCTTGCCACAAATGCCTTTGATGCAGAAACGCAAAATTGGCTCCAACTTTTGAAATGCGGTGGTCGCATTCCAGCGGTGCTGGGGCATACTTTGGCTGACTTGATGCGGGATGGCGTTAGGCAGCCTGAATGGTGCGCCCAGGAATCCGAAGGAAAGTTATATGATCCTATTGTGCCACGCTATTCACACCCTGGCTTCCAGAATGCTTGCATAAAGTGGGTGAGGTCTTTCCTTGACGCACACCCGCAAATCAAACTGTTGAACTTGGGCGGCACAGAATATGGCGCTTATCCCATTGACTGGCGGGACAGTCCAAAATACCTTACATCTGGCTTGCCTAGAAAACTTGCATACGCAAATATGATTTATGATTTCCACAAGGCAGTGGCCGTTGAATTGAAGAAATCCCATCCTGATGTGGACTTGCAGTGGTACTGCCCCAATTTCCAGGAACTGCCAGAGGAGGTCGGCGACGGTGCTTTGTCTGGCATGGCAATAAGTTGCATGGACGAAATGCCAGCGGCCTATTATGCCCACTCTCGTAATGTAGGTAGTTACCTTGGTGCATTCTCCAGGTGGCAGACTGCGTTGAAGCCACGCTGCAGGTCCATCCAACAGGAAAATTGGGATGCATTTAACAATGAATACGCTCCACGTTATATGCAGGTGTTCATGCACAGCCTCCAGAAGGTGCGCCAGAAGCAAGTCCCGCATTTTGAAGGATGCAGCATGAGAGTGGCAGCAAATGACAAGATTTCCGAATTGCCTCTGATGCACCTTATGCTTTATGTGAACAGCAAGTTGCTTTGGGAGCCACATTTGGATATGGAGGCACTGCTGGATGAATATTATCGCCTGTGGTTTGGCCCAGCCGCCCGCGAAATGAGGGAGTTTCATGATTACGCCGAGCGCATCTGGTGTCGCAAGGATGGCAGGAACACACGCACGCAGATTGCTTCTCTCTATGCCGAGGATATCCCAGAATATTACAGGCTACTTGAACGTGCCAGGGAAATGGTGCCGCTTGGTACAATCTATCGCAAGCATATTGACGATATTGCATCCGCAATGGACAAGGTGAGGACTTTGTTCGAGGACAGAAATCCAATGGGCCCTTGGCTAGAGGCAGAAATCATCCCAGTGGATGCAAAACTTGATGGCAATCTGGCGAAACACACCTACAAATGGCAGGAGATGAAGCCTGTGTTCGGCACCCTTGGCAAAACACAGGTGAGATTCGGTATCACAGAGGAAAATCGCTTCCTGCGTGTGGCTGTGCGCTGTTATGAACCAAAGATGGAAGCATTGCGTTCCAAGGCAAAGTGCGCCGACAGCGATGAAATCCTAGAAGATGACCATGTGGAAATCCTGCTGTCCACGCCCAAATGCAGTTGGCTTAGAATATCTGTCAATTCCAATGGCGTGGTCAGGGATGAATGCTTTGATGCCGATTTGCTGAACAAGAACAAGAAAACTCTGCTGTGGACTCCTGATGTTGATACTGTGGCAAAGCGCTACGCCGACCGCTGGGAACTGGAGGTGTCAATTCCAGTTGCGGACTTTTATCGCCCCGGACCCACAGTGGATTTCCCTTGGGGCGTAAACGTATTGCGCTACAGCGGACACAAGTCCGCCCTTGCTGCGCTGGTGCCCGATGGAAATGGCATTGCCTTCTCCAAGTGGCGTAGGCTATGGCGCAAATGGCAGGATTACGAGGGTATGCCGATGAATCCAAATTGCACAGTTGTCACCACTTATGCCCCGTATCCCAAGCCGTATCTTGTCCCACGTGCAAAGGCAAGTGTGGATTTGGCAGGTGAGTGGGATAGCCCCTCATGGGCGCATGTAAAGCCATTGAAACTGATTCCCTGCCAGAAACGCGCAGGGGACAAGGATGTGTTCCTGCCTGATACCCAGGCAAAACTCCAGTATGATGAGCAATTCCTGTATGTGATGTTCCAGGTCAAGGACAGGTATGTGCTGGCAAATGCAAAATATGACCAGACCGATGTGTGCCTGGACAGTTGCGTGGAATTGTTCTTGAGACCTCCAGAAACTGCGCAGTATTACAACTTCGAGATGAGTTGCAATGGAAAAATGCTGCTATTTGAGATAATCAACCTCAACGAAGGCAAGTTGAATGCCGCCACTGCCGAGGAACTGAAGAGCATCGAGCGCTTCCATACGGTGCAGGGACTTGTCAGGCACGAAATACAAGAACCCTTGACGTGGAGGGTGTGCTACAAGGTGCCGCTGGACTTCTTCGTGCGGCGTGCTGGCATAGACCACAATTTGTCTGGCCAGGTGTGGACGGGCAACTTCTTCAAGTGCGCCGACCGTTCCACCCACTACCATTGGATGTGCTGGAACCCCACATACACCTTCCATTACCCAGAAGGCTTCGGCAAAATCGTATTTGAATAAGGAACTAGCCAGCGCATTCCGCGCTGGCAACTTCTTCAATAGTCAATTGTCAGTCCATCATAGCAAACCTGGATGCCGTATGGATTGTAGTGTTCCTCCAGTTCTGCGTGGGTGGCATGGCCGTTGTGGGAGAAGTGGTTGATGTAATATTGCGTCGAATCGGAAACACAGCCGAGTTTTTCCAGGCGTTCCTTGGTCATTAAGACCCATTTCCCGCTCATGTGTCCACGCTCGCCATCTCTAATGCCTCCTGTGCAGTCTGTTATGACCAGGTCGAACTTGAATTTCTTCTCTTCCAGGAACTGCCATGTGTCATCGCGGAAATAGCCAGTGTCGTTTGCAATCATTGCCCAGGACGAGCCATGGCGGAATACGAAGAATTGCGGATATTCGCCAGGAACGCCTATCATGTGGTCTGCGTTCAATGGATAGAATTCCATGTCTTCATCTTCCAGCAGCACTGGCGTAAATGCCTCCAGCACGATAGGATTCAGGCGGAATTTCTTCCAGTCGCCATTGAATGTGAGTTTGTCCCAGAAATATTTGTAAAGTTGGCGTATGACGCCTTGATTGCCGTATATGTTGAGAATATTCTGCTCATCCACCACGGAAAAGCCCTTCCGCCTGTAATTCAGCATATCGCATACCCAGTGATCCTCGTGGTTGTGGGATATGAAAAGGTGCTTCAGATTTTCTGAATGAAGTTGGAATTTGTATTCCTGTGCCATGCTGTCTGGCCCAAAATCAATGCGGACACCTTCGTTTAGCTTGTATGCTGTGCGCATGCGTATTTCCTTGCCGCCATTTTTCCATGCCTCGCAGCATACCCTGCAGTTGCAGAATATTGCTGGTATGCCTTCGGCTGCCGCACTGCCTAGAATCTGAATCTGTGCCATAGTCAACTCCTTAAATTACCATTGTCTAATTCTCTTTTTTATCCACAGATTATCGCAGATTATCACAGATGACGTTTGTGATACATTCATTTCAATAAAGTGCTAAAAGAGCATAGATTCATCATTTTTCTTGCACTCGAAAGCACATGCTTTCGAGTGCAAGAAAAATGATGAATCTATGTCCGTTCAGGACATTTTATTGAAATGAAATTAATCTGTGTAAATCTGTGCAAATCTGTGGATAAATAGTTTGGGTTTACCTCTAGCAAATGTGCATCCCATTCAGTGCCCCATGGCCGCGAATATCATCAACTTGGAATCTATGCAAACTCCATTGTCTGCCTGCTCTTCCAAAAAAGACAGGAGCCTTGGCAGCGGCACACGCAGTACGCAAATGTCCTCCGTTGATTCGGGGTGGGGCAGGGGATTTGCATTGCCAGGCTGCGTGGAGTCAATGTCCACAAATGCGATATTTATCCTTTCGTCTGTGAGACCTGCGCTGCTGGCTGCTGAGGGCAGTATCTTGCGTATGCTGCATTTGTAGCCAGTTTCCTCGTAAAGTTCCCTGTGTATGGTCTGCTCCGCAGTTTCACCTGCGTCTATCAGCCCTGCTGGAAATTCAATGGTCTGGCATTTCAACGGCACACGATATTGCCGCACCAGAAGCACTTCCTCCTGGGGGTGTATTATGGGCACGATGATTACTGCGCCTGGCTGCCCAGGCTTCCTGGTGGCAGAATCCCATTGACGCAGACGGCCTAGTTTGTCTTTGTACTTTATGGCGTGCAAATCTAGGTATGGCAAAGATGCAACCACATCATCGCTTATGATTTCAATAGGCATGTTCTATCTCCTTTTTATGTGGGCGCCGAGGCGGCGCCCACTCAGGTTGCATTGGCGGGAACAGCGTAGCTGGCGGCAGTATGCGCTATAAGGCCAAGTATTCAGTTTGTCATTGTCAAGATGGCAACGGCGCTGTGCCAGTCCACCTTCTTGTCCAGGAGGCTGGCGTATGCCAGGTTTTGGAATGCGGTGACCTCATCGGCGGGCAGGCCATGCGTGTAAAGCGCAGTGGCGTATGAGCCGTGTACAGGCGCGAACCACTTGTCCAGATGGCTGCGTGTAATGGTAAGTTGCCTGGCTAGTGGCAATATGCTGACCTCTGGCTCGGGCAGGGCGTTTTCGGTGAAGGCCGTTGCCAAATCTTCCACTTCCCAGGAAAAACGGGCATCGGACTTGTCGCCATACACCTTTTCCTCCGCCTCCAACCACAGTTTCCTCTGGCGTGTTTCCTCTGGCGTGCCAGGCGTGGGCAGAATTTGGGACAGCCTCTGGCTGCGGGCAGGCAGATTTTCCGCTACGGCAATCGTGCCTCCTTTTTCCAGCAGGGGCAGAATCGCCTTCAGGCGCGCCGCCCTGTCATTGGCACGTGACAGCAGATTCCTTGCCACCATCATGTCAAAGCGCACATCACCCCAGCCTTCCGACCACATCAACGACACAATTTCCTCTGGATTGCCCGTCATGATGACAGGACGCCGCAGTTCGCAGATGTTCAATGCCATGTCATTGAGGGCATTGGCGGCTGTCTGCGTGGAGGTCAGAGACCAGACTCCTCCTTCAGGGCACTGACGTACCGCTTCGAATGTCAATTCACCTGTGTCCGCCGTCAAGTCCAGCACACGCTCATGGCGTTGCAGGTGCCTTTTTGAGAATATCTGCTCGCGGATAGTGGCGAGTATCGAGGAGAGATTGTCCACTGCGCGTGCCAGCCACTTGTCGGTGCGGTCGCCTGGTTTGGTGAATGTTAGTATTTCAGGCGGCGCAAGTTCCTCGCCGCTGTCCCGCAATGCCGCCAGTTGTAGTTCGCGGCGCTGCCTGACTATGTCGCCAAGTGACTTTTCATAGCCAATTGCACCTGGCTGGTAGAAAATCTTGCCCTGCAAGGTAGAAGGCAGGTATTGCTGCGCCACCCAGTGGTCCTTGTATGCATGCGGGTACTGGTATCCCACGCCGTGCCCAAAACCTTCCTTGTCCCTGCTTGCGTCACGCAAGTGGTTAGGCACTTCGCCTTCACGTTCTTGAGTTACCACCTTCAAAGCATCGAAGAAGCCCATTGTTGAATTGGATTTCGGCGCTGTGGCGCAGTAAAGTGCCGCATGGGAAAGTGGATAGTTCCCCTCTGGCATTCCGACACGGTCGAACGCCTCAGCCGCAGCCATCACCACGCGCAGCGCATTTGGATCCGCCATGCCAATGTCCTCGCTGCAGAATATTATCATTCTGCGGAAAATGAACCTTGGGTCCTCGCCAGCGTACACCATTTTGGCAAGCCAATAGAATGTGGCATCTGGATCTGAGCCGCGCATTGACTTGATGAATGCGCTGATAGTGTCAAAGTGGCAATCCCCTTCGCGGTCGTAGAGCACGGCTCGCCTTTGAATGGATTCCTCCGCTACTGCCATTGTTATGCGTATCTCGCCTGCATCATCTGGCGGCGTGGTTTCAACTGCCAGTTCAATTGCGTTCAATGCAGCGCGTGCATCACCGTTGGCGATGTTGGCAAGATGGTCCAGCGCATCCTCGTCAATGCTGACTTTTAATTTGCCATAGCCACGCTCCTCGTCTTTTAGTGCCTGCATGATTATGCGGCGTATGTGCTGCTCTTCCAATGGCTTGAGTTGGAAAATGCGGGAGCGGCTCACCAATGCACGGTTTACAGTGAAGTACGGATTTTCCGTGGTTGCGCCTATGAGAATAATAGTGCCGTTCTCCACCCATGGCAGGAGCGCGTCCTGCTGTGCCTTGTTCCAGCGGTGCACCTCGTCCACAAACAGTATCGTCTTCTGGTTGTATTCGATGCGGTTTCTCTGTGCGGAGTTTGTGACGTCCTTCAGGTCTGCTATGCCTGTCATCACCGCATTGAGCGTGACGAAAATGCTCTTGGTCGTGTTGGCAATCACGCTTGCCAAAGTGGTCTTCCCCGTGCCTGGAGGACCATAGAATATGAGGGATGAAAGCTGGTCAGCCTGAACTGCGCGGCGCAGCAGCCTTCCTGGCGCCAGTATGTGCTCCTGCCCCACATACTCGTCCAGCGTCCTGGGACGCATGCGGGCGGCCAGAGGCTGGTCCTTCGCCAGTTGCTTTGCCCTGGCGTTCTCGAATATGTCCTGTGTGCTGGCAGCCCTTTTCATAATTGCGTCAATTTGCTATGTGCTCGCCTGCGTGGACCAGCGTCTCCATGGGAAGATGCTTTGTCAAATCGTTGTCAAAAGTCAACTTTCCCTTTTGGAATACCATGATTATCGTGGAGCCGCCGAACGCAAAATACCCTTTTTCATCGCCGCGTCGGAAAGTGTCGCTCTCGTGTGTCTGGCGTATGGTGGCGACGCCGAATGCGCCGACCTCGATGAATGCACAGGTGCCGTAGTGCTCCAGTTCCAATATGCTCACTTCACGCACATTGTGGGTGAATACTCGTATTTGCTGCATGATAGCAATGGGATTCACCGAGTGATATGCTCCTCGCATGCGCCAGTTCGCCAGCGTTCTGCCATTGTCAGGATAGTGATATCTATGGTAATCCACAGGGCACAGACGGAATATAGCCAAGGACCCTCCATTGAAGCCATCTGCGTACTCTTCACCAGGCTTGCCTAACAACTCTTTCATCGTGAATGAACGCCCCTTGACGGGTATACATGTACCTTCCTCCAGATGCGGATACACAGTAAGGCGGCAGTCCGCTGGTGAACAAAGACCTTCTGTCGCAAATGGACGGGCGTCTTCCTTGACCTTGCGTGTGAAGAAGTCGTTGAAGCAAGTGAAGCCGCCTTCGGGAATCACGTAGTCATTCATGTCTATGTTAAGTTCGGCAATTGTCTTTGCTATGCGCCCCTTGGAAAGGCCGCTGTTGGCGTAGCAGCCCATCAGACGCGAGAACACGGATGTGCAGAGCATAGGCCAGGCAAGAACACGCCCAACTGCGCTGCCATACGCCAGCTTCAGCATCGCATCGCCCAGCACCAGTTCGCGCTCCTCCTTGCCAGTGCGCCTATTATAGAAGTATGTCTCCATTATTTATCCACAGATTATCACAGATTATCACAGATTTTTTTAGGGTATTTTTGGGGGATTGCTGAAAATGGGGCTAGTAGGGTTGTTGCTTTGAGGCTGTTGTTGTCCTAGAAGCCGTTTTATTTGTAGTGAGCGTCCACCAAAATTGAGAATAAGAGCCTTGGGCTTTTTGGTTGCCTTAAGATAATTCAAGACTTGTGATATTTCCACTGGTGATATGCAAGTAAGTGCCTTCAACTCTACTATGGTTGTGTCATTGCAGATAAAATCCGCAATGTAGTGAGATTTGATTTTTTGCCCCGAATAGTAGATTGGAATATGCTCTTCTCTTGCAAACGGAATCTCCCTTTTACGAAATTCTATTTCCAAGGCATCCTGATATACAGCCTCCAAAAATCCACTGCCTAATTCAGAGTGAACTTGCATGGCCGCTCCTATGATGGCG
>JAFSTJ010000185.1 GCA_017450525.1 Victivallales bacterium
AATGGTTGGAGTAATACTATGATGTAAAAGAATCTCAGATACTTCCATAGCCGTTTCAAGCTCGCGTCCCACTGCCCAGATGGCAAGTTTGGATGAACCTTCAGCTATTGTTTCCGCCTTGGCGAAGACCAGTTTGTCATGCTTGTCTCGCAAAGCAGACGCACTTCCTGATGGATAACGCATGATAGTTGGAACGCCACTTGAAAGCGCAAAGTGAAGCATCGCTGCAACCTCTTCCTCATCAGATGGCTGCATTACGATTGTACCAGGCATGGTTCTCCAGAAGGCAATATCCATGATACCATGGTGAGTGGGACCATCGGCCACTATGCCAGCTCTGTCCAGGCACAATACAACAGGAAGGCGCTGAAGCCATGCATCCGTGAAGAAGAAATCAAACGCCCGCTGGGAGAAGCTGGCATACAGAGCAAAGACGGGCTTGAATCCCGCAGAAGCTAGACCAGCGGCAAAGGAGGTACCACATTCCTCTGCAATTCCCACATCAACAAAGGATTTGGGATATTCTTTTGAAAATGGCTTTAGCCCAGTTCCGTCTGGCATTCCCGCCGTGATGGCGACAACAGAGTCATCGTTTTTGCGCTCTTTCAGAATCGCGTTACCAAATGCCTCTGAAAAAGTGATGGAAGTTGTTTTTTTCAAAGGAGTTCCATCTTTTAAATTAAAGGGTTGCACACCATGGAAGATAGATGGCGCCTCCTCTGCTTGAGGATAGCCATAACCCTTTTTTGTCAATACATGTAGAAAGACTGGAAACTTCAGATGCTTAATTCGTTCAAGAATGACCACTAGTTCATCAAGGTTATGACCATCCACGGGGCCAATATACTTCAATCCCATATCTGAAAACATGTTACGGCGATTGAAAAATGCCTTCAGGACATTTTCCATTTTATTGGCAATTCGCTGTAACCCTTTGCCAAAAAGTGGAATGCTTCTGATAATTGAATTAAGCAGCTGCTTCGTGTAATCATAATGCCGACCCGAGATGATTCTGTTCAGAAAACGGGAAATGGCCCCGACATTCGGCGCAATGGACATCTTGTTGTCGTTCAAGATTAACAGGAAACGCCTGGTGGTAACGGCGATGTTATTCAGCCCTTCAAGAGAGGCTCCGCTTCCCAGGGCTCCGTCACCGACCAGCGCGATGACATTTTCAGAAGACTTGCGCCTGTCTCTAGCAAATGCATAGCCTAATGCAGCGGAGATGGCTGTCCCTGAATGACCTACGCCAAAAGCATCGTATTCGCTTTCAGAACGAAGTGGAAAGCCACAGCATCCATCCGTCTCACGAAGCTGCTGGAAAGCCTTTAAGCGTCCACTAAGAATCTTGTGAATATAGCATTGGTGACCAGTGTCAAAGAAAAGCCTGTCTTTGGAGAGGTCAAAGACATAATGCAAGGCTAAAACCAGTTCGAGAACACCGAGGTTCGAGGCAAGATGACCTCCGTGGCGAGATACAGTTGCCAGTAACTCCTGGCGCAATTCACCCGCCAGTTGCTTCAGTTCCCCCTTTGAGAGCTTTGCCAGGGGCAATCCCTGGTTGATGTTTTCAAGAATCGAAGGCATAAAAAAGCGGCCATTTACGGTGAAAAGACACCATAAATGGCAATCGTAACTAACCTAACTCTAGTTAGTTACAGTTAAAAATCAATCAGGCTTTGTACTTCAAGGCACCGTCAATGAAGACCGCGCTGGTGGAGAAATCATCGTTGAGGACAGTAATGTCCGCAATGAAGCCTGCTTCAATCTTGCCAAGATCCTTGATACCCAGGTCAACCGCCTGGTTGTAGGAGGTGGTCTTCACAAGGTCCTTGAGAGGCAGCCCAGTAACCTCATAGACGTTCTTGAGGGCGATATTGAGCTGCAATGTGCTACCCGCCAAGGCATTGCTTGTCTTTAGACGTGCGGCTCCATCCTTTACGACAACGGCCAGGCCGCCCAGCTGGTAGTCTCCATCGGGGAGTCCTGCGGCTTCCATGGCGTCGGTGATGAGCAAAATCTTGTTGATGGGCTTAACCTTGAATGCCAGGCTGATCATGTCGGGGCAGAGGTGGATCTTGTCGCAAATCATCTCGACGGCGACATCGTCGTCAATCAAGCCAGTGCCGACCAGACCGATTTCACGGTGGTGGAGCTTGGTCATCTGGTTGCAGAAATGGGTGAGACGCGCCAACCCTTCTTTCTTGCCTGCCATGAACTGGGCGTATGTGGCGTTTGTATGTCCGCAGCTGGGCTTGATGCCAGCGGCAACAAGTTCCTTGGTGAACTCAATGCACCCTTCCACGTCAAGGGCGTATGTCACGATGGAGACGGGGGAAATGGCGTTAAGCTCTTTGACCTCGGCAATATTGGGCGTGCGGATGAAGGCGGGATTCTGCGCACCAAGGCATTCCCTGTTCAGATACGGGCCTTCCAGATGGACGCCCAGCACCTTGGTGTATTTCGCGTTCTTGCGGTATTCCTCAATAAGCGTGAGGCTCTTGCAGAGCTGCTCTTGGGAAAGCGTCAGTGTGGTGGGGCAGAAGGATGTCACACCTTCCTTGAGCTTGCCCTGCGCGATGGCGTCCATTGCCTCGGGTTTGCCGCTGGTTGACTCATAGCCCATCCCACCGTGGATGTGGACATCAATGAAACCAGGCATTACCATTTTGCCAGCTGCGTTAAAGGTCTCATCTGCCTTGGGCAGGGCTTCGCCAGCCTTGAAAACTTTCGCTATCTTCTTGCCTTCCAAAAGAATGGCACAGTTTTTCTCGTCAACATCAGGGGAAATCAGATGAGCATTTTTAATGAGCAGTGACATGGTTTGCATCTCCATACTAAAAACTTGAAGGTTCTTGCCAGTTGGCGGCAAGATAAAAACACAGTAATAATCTTACTACAAAATATTCAAAAGGCAAATCGACAAGTGCAAAAAAACTAGAGGCCTAGTCACTCTAGAAGCTCTCGGTTCTATCCAAGAGTCTCCATTGCTACGCGCAGGACATTGCCTCCGATAATCTTGCGAATGTCGTCATCGGAGAAGCCTCGCTGCACCAGACCGACGGTGAAGAGAGGCCAGTTGCTCCAGGAGAGGGAATCGAACTGCTCCTTGGTCTCTTTAAAATCATCGCATTTGGAAGGCGACCAATAGCTCTCCCATATTGCCCTGGCGGGAGGCATCGTGCGTTCCGTCACGGCAGGAGAGAGGTTAGCGGAGCGGTCCGTGCCGATAGCCACATGCTCCACGCCGAATGTCCGCGCGACATATTCGATGTGGTCAAGCAATGCACGTATGTCAGCAGTGCCCTGCAGAAACTTGGGGATGCCGCAGATGCCTACGTAGCCGCCGCTTCTGCAAATCGCCTCAATGACTTCGCCGTTCTTGCCACGGTAGTGGGGAGATAGCTTGCCAGCGACCGTATGGCTTGCCACCACGGGCTTCTTGGAGCATAGAGCGGCCTCCAGACTTGTTCTCTGGCCACTGTGGGCCACATCGGGAATCACGCCCAGGCGGTTCATCTCCTCGATGACCGCCCGTCCAAAGTCGCTCAACCCCGCGTCCGCGCTTTCTGCGCAGCCGTCACCGATGAGATTTCGCCGATTGTATGTCAGGTGCATCATGCGGACGCCCAGACGGAAAAAGTTTGCTATCTGATCGAGTGCCTCCTCCTTGGAATCCAGTTTGCGTGGAATCGGCACGCCGTTTGTGGTAAGATAGAGAGCCTTGTGACCGTTGGCGCGTATGGCGGGAAGCCTGTCGGCAAAGGCGGCGCGCTCGAATATATGCGGCGCACGGTCGATGAGATAGGTGAAGCAGCTGAGCCTTTTAAGCAGACGCTCCACATCATTGCCTTCGACGCCCGCGTTCTGGAAGATACAATCGACTCCTGCATACTCCAGTCCCGCCTTGAGCAACTCCAGCTGTTCAGGCGCGTCAAAGGAGGTCACCTTGGCAAACTCCTCCCGTGCGTCGCGCAACTGGTCGCGGCTGGCGTTTGAGGCGATGAGCTGGTCCAGCTTGCTGTTTTTCCCGCCTCCAGCTGGCAAGAAACCGTATGCGTCAAAGACAAATGAATTTTGATGAAGCTCCAGACCGTGCTCCAAATCCTTTTGCGACGGCTGGAGAATATTCAAGGCAACCTGTCTGTTTGCGTCCCACTGCTCTAGCATGTAATCGTCTCCTGTTTTGGGGGTAGAGAAAATGGCTTGGGGTGTCCCCAACTTACCTGCACAATGCTTTCAGTGTCTGGCCTGGAAATGGCTTGCAACACTGCCTTGGCTTACTATGATGTCAATTGATGAAAAATCAAATTAATAGGGGCAAGATTCTCTTTAATAGGGGCAAGATTCTCTTTTTGCGTTCTTAATGGATTCTCGATTAATTAGCGAATAG
>JAFSTJ010000186.1 GCA_017450525.1 Victivallales bacterium
CCAGTCAATCCTAGAGAAGTTCGGCGTTGCATTGGAAAACTTCAAAAGCGACTATGGGCATTATCCTGTCCAGAAAACGGCTGGCGACCTGGATACCTCTACTAGTGATTGGGACAAGTTCACGAATAAAAACAGCGACAATAAAATCAACAGACCCTATTTCGACGGCGAGCCAGGTGTCATTGAGGATGCATACGGGGAGCCGTTGCAATACCAGTACCCCAATAGTGTTGACACACGAAACACCACGAAATATGCCCTCTGGTCAAAGGGAAAGGACAAGAAGAGCGGTGCCAGTGGAACCGATACCTCGAATAACGCTGGCGAGAAAGGGAGCGATGACATCTGCTCTTGGCTTGCAAATTAATAACTTCTTCAATAAAAAAGGATTACGATTATGAAAAAAAGCCATTTCACACTTGTTGAATTACTAGTTGTCATCGGCATCATCGCCGTATTGGCTGGCATCCTGCTTCCCGCCGTCAGCGGTTCCCTGCAGAAGGCTGACCAGACGAAGGCGAAGGCGCAGATCACGACCCTTGTCAACGCCATCAAGCAGTTCGAGGCCACGTATGGTTATCTGCCGACCAATTACTACAACAGTAATACCAAAACATCGCTTTTTGCCTCTTCGACTTCAGAAAAGATTGATCCTAACCTTTACAGGGAACTCATTCTGATTCTTCAGAATAAAGAAGATGAGGTCAGTGGCAGGACGAAGTTCATCAATGTGAAGAAAATCAAATTCCTGGACATCCAGGGGAATCAGCCTGGCGTCTATCAGGATCCATGGGATAGGGATTTTATCGTTTATATGGACAACGCCTCCGATGGCAAGATTGATTTCTCAGGCGAAGCTAGCGGCACATCGACAACCTTCCCAGACAAAATGTACTTTGACGTGATTGTCTATTCAGAGGGAGCCAAGGAGGGCAGCGCGACTGCCAAGGCTGTGAAGGATAATGTCTATTCCTTCCCCGCCGCCTGGGACCCTGCAAACAGCAAGTTTTCGGTAACAAAATAACAAGAGGACACTAATATGAAAAAGCAATCCTTCACACTAGTCGAGCTTTTGGTAGTCATTGCCATTATCGGTATATTGGCGGCTCTTCTGCTGCCTGCCATCAACAGCGCCATGGACAAGGCGCAGGAGACGAATTGCCTGAACAACATGGGGCAGATTGGCAAGGCCTTCTCCATGTACAGTGCTGACTATGGTAACTGTGTCATGCCCACAAGCGGAGACTTAAAGGCAGCAACTTGGGTCGGACTTGCTTACAGCTATCTAAAGTCTGGTGAGGTTTTTGAGTGCAATTCGGATTTGAGTCCTCGTCAATTCGAACTGGGTGATGATGATCCGTCTATTGATGGAGAAAAACCCTCTTTCAACAGAAGTTATGTGGCCAATTCGGGCATTCACAAGGTGCATAATACGAAGCCCATCAAGGTCTATGCAATCGATTCGCCAACAACTACGATTTCGCTTGCTCCACAGAGTACCTCCAGTTATGCGTTGAGAGTAACAAAAAGCGGGGGTAATTTCTCCTCCACGGATTCCAAACGGCACAAGAACGCGGCGAACTATCTGTTTGCCGACCAGCATGCTGCCAAGCTGCCATCCGACACGGTGAAAGACAACGTGGATAATGTGAGCGATAACAACAAGCTCTTCTGGGCTGCCTATTAACTAACTACTTCTGTAGAAATCGCAAAAGTCCTGTAGCCTGGCTTCTTGAGTCTTGGCTACAGGACTTTTGCAATATGCTATGTACCCCGATAGACAAAAATGACCATAGAAGAGCTTATCAGTACAGAGGGCGACAACATAGAGTTTAAGTTGTAGCTGCCAGAAAAGGACATTGGATTCCTAAAGACCGTGGTGGCCTTTTCTAATGGTCAGGGCGGAAGAATTGTATTTGGTATCCGAGATGAAGATCATGCAGTCATAGGCATGAGCGATGAAACGCTTTTTCTGGACATCGACACCATCACGAACATAGTTGTCGATAACTGCGAACCAGTAATTCTTCCTAGCGTTTATCCGCAGACTATTGAAGGGAAAACCGTCATTGTGGTGCAGATACCTGCTGGGAGGCAACGTCCATATTATGTGAAGAAGCTTGGAATGATGAAGGGTACTTTCATTCGTATTTCAGCAGAGACCCGTCTGGCTCCTGAATACATGATCAAGGAGTTGATGTTCGAGGGGTCAGGTCGTTTTTTTGACAAGACAGTTTGTCTTGAGCTTGAAGCCACTGACCAGGATATCGCCAAACTCTGTCGTTCACTCAAAAGAACTGCCCGTGCTAATTGCCTTGAGGAGGCAGAGAAGCGTAAAGTCAAGGATGTTACCACAGCCCAACTGCTCTCCTGGGGTGTATTGACGCAGAAGGACGGCAAGGTTATGCCTACCAATGCATACGCTCTTCTGACAGGGCATTGGCGTTTGCCTACGATGATTCAATGTGCGCTTTTCAAGGGAACGGAAAAAGGCATTTTCCTTGATAAACGCGAATACGATGGTCCAATCCAGAAGCAGCAGGAAGAGGCGTTGCAATTTGTCCTGCGAAACATCAAGCTTGGAGCACGCATCAATGGTCTCTACCGTCAGGACATCTACGAGATACCGTCTGCCGCCATTCGGGAACTTCTCATCAACTGCACTCTGCATCGAAGCTATCTGGCGGGTGGTAATATCCAAGTCGCCATTTTCGACGACCGTCTGGAGGTATTCTGCCCTGGTAAACTTCCATTGGACCAGACAATTGAGCTTATGAGAAAAGGTGTGTCAAGAATTCGCAATGAGGCACTGGCAAAGGCGTTCTTCTATA
>JAFSTJ010000187.1 GCA_017450525.1 Victivallales bacterium
CGGATGCATCAAAGAGGCACTATGCGGTGCCAATGTTCGATGTATCCAACACAACCATGATGCGTGCCGCTGTGGAGACTGCTGAGGAAGCAGGTTCCCCCATTATCCTTGCCTCCATCCCCTTTGACATTGTGGACGATGCCACCATCGGCTACTGGTACAACAGCGCAGCATACGCGGCGAAACAGGTCAAAGTCCCCGTATGCCTTCACTTGGACCACGCTGTTGACGTGGAAACCTGCCGCAAATGCATAGATTTGAACTACCAGAGCGTCATGATAGACGCTTCCGCCAAGGATTTTGCAGAGAACGTCAACCTCACCTCCCAGGTAACAAAACTGGCCCACGCTAAGGGCATAGCCGTTGAGGCCGAGCTAGGCCATGTTGCCTCAGGCATAACTGGAGCGGCTGACGGCGGAAGCGAAAACGGCATACGCAAGGACTTCAACACGACTTTCACGGACCCTGAATCCGTCACTAGATTTATTGAAATGACGCAAGTGGATGCTCTGGCGGTCTCCATTGGGACAACCCACGGCGTCTATATCTCCGCCCCAAAGCTGGACATTCCCCTGCTCCGCTCCCTCAAGGCAGCAGCTGGTGACGTGCCCCTGGTGCTGCACGGCGGCAGCGGCACACCTGAAGACCAGCTGGCGCAGGCAATCGAAAACGGCATTGCCAAAGTCAACATCTACTCCGAACTTACTGCGGCATGGAACACCGCGATGCGTGATTTCCTCAACAAACGTGAGATGATGACATGCTGGTTTGTTGTCGCCTGCAAAGAACCAGACGCCGCCATGAGAAAGGTCATGCGCGAAAAGATGCGGATGTTCAAATCCGAGGGAAAATACTGATTAGTTTACAGTGGACTGTGGACTGTTAGGTGCCCGTTGCGAAAGCAGCGGGTAGAACTGCACCTTCCCAAAGCGGGGCTTCGCCCCGCGCACCCAACAGAAATTGCAAATCCAACACAAGGTGAAATCATGTCAGAAAATTCAATTGCAGAACGTGTCAAGAAGATTATCGTCGAACACATCGGGGTTGACGAAAGCCTAGTACATTTGAACGCAAAGATCAATGACGACCTGGGAATAGATGAATTGGATAGCGTGGAATTGGTCATTGCCCTGGAAGAGGAATTTAACTGCACTATTCCAGATGACGATTTTGTAACATTTCATACAGTCAAGGACATTATCGACTTCATTGAAGAGCATCTGTAATCCGCACCTACAAATAAACGGCAGGAGCCACGGGAGCTTAGTCCCTGTGGGGCCTGCCGTCTCTGGTCTTTTGGAATATATATTTTGAATAGGAATAAAACTAGACTCCAAATTGCAAATGATGATGCAAAATAATTGCTGTGGGAGCCTAAAAAATAAGTCAGGTTGGGTCCCTTGAGTGCATTATCGAGTTCATTTTCTATCTCCTTGTTTTCAGAGATGACATTTGCCGATTAAGCCTAAAACTAGACTTGGTTTCCTTACCACAGAAGGTTCTCCATGGTAAACTTGAACTAGACTCATTAATACCAGAAATCATTAGGAAGGTAGCTATTTGCAGTAAGAGCCTAAACAACATTTCCACTACATTAGCGGATAGTGGGATCCCGTGCATGTCTCTGCATAATTTGTACTCCTTATTGTCGAAAGTCCTTTCTTTGAAATGCTGCAATGACCTGGGCCATTGCGGCAATTAAGTCTCATGCCACGTTGGCGAGAGCCGTCTCCACAGGCGCATATCGTGTGGCGTTCAGCGTCTCCAGCAAGAGAGCCAATGGACTCAGCGTCCCACTCAATGCCATCTTCACCAATACTGGCGAGAAGCCCGACATCAACGCCACACCGTTTTCGTTCTCCCTCATGGGAATTGCGTTGGTACGACTGTTAATGTTCCAGAACACCAGGCGAGGCAACCTGTAACGATGCCTCCTATATTTTAGGGAAATGTTCTTGAAGAGCGTCCTCTGAGCCTCCGCCCCGAATGGCTCGGCACAACAGTCGAACTCCATGTCGGAGAATATCACAATGTTCTTCGGCAATTCCGACTGCTTCAGGCCATTGTGCACGGCAGTCTTCAGTATCAGGTCGAAGACCGCCTCTATATTGGTGTTCGCGCACTCGCAGTAGCTGTCGGCAATATTAATCCTCTCGCAGAGCGTCTTTGCATTGCTGAAGTCAACCAGCTGTGGACGTTCAGAGAACGTAATGTACTTGTCCTTGAACGCGCCCTGGAGGCGTTCCGCGAAGTACAGTCCCAGCCCAGTCGCCACGTCCTGCGCAGCCAGGTTGCCATGTCCAATTGTGGCTGTCATTGAGCCAGAGCCGTCCACCACGGCAATTGAGGAATTGTCGCCCTGCACGTAGTCCGGCAAGGCCTTCCATATCGCCTCCAGGGAGGCAT
The DNA here is from genome assembly GCA_017450525.1 of Victivallales bacterium. Taxonomy (GTDB): domain Bacteria; phylum Verrucomicrobiota; class Lentisphaeria; order Oligosphaerales; family Oligosphaeraceae; genus RGIG3456. Next base: position 2,407 of record JAFSTJ010000187.1, read on the forward strand.
CCAGCGCCATTCTCCCATTACGGTAGGCACGTATAATCTCATGGGGCGCCGTCACCTTGGCGTTTATTGTCGCCTCGCCATTCTCCAATGCCTGAAGGTACTGTGCACGGCGCTCTGTGTCATGCATAAGGAATGCATCCTTATAGCGAATGTTCGCAAGAGACGGTACCGCCGAGTAGTCTATCTTCCCCCATTCGTTTGCCGTCATGCGCACTTCTGTGACATTGAGGTAGTCACGGAGGGCGGAGAGCACCTTGCGGTACTGCTTCTCCGTCATGCCCCACGCCTTAGCCATGCGCTGGGCCATCCTGCGCACCTGAATAGAACTGGTGTTTATGGAAGGAAGCCACTTCGCGCATAGTGAGGCAGGCTTCTTCTCTGCCATTGCCTGCATATCCGCCTTAAGCTGCGTATGCAGCAGCTCCACAGCGTCAGTCTCCACAGGCGTATCCATGACATCCAGGAGCGAATCCCAGCGGTTGTACTCCGCAACAAGTGGCAGGACCGCACGTCCCCAGGCGGGACGGGTCTTCGCCAACCAGCGCAGACAGGTTCTGAACACACGACGCTCGCCTGCGCCGCCACGTATGTCCCCCACGAAGAACAGGAATTTGACAGCCAGGTGCGGATGCTCCGCGTACACCTGGGCGAAGTCACCCTCTATTTCGTCCTCTCCAAGGTTCCTGTAGGAAGAGAGCTTGAAGTTCATATCCACCAGCTTGTGTCCTGCGGTCTCGTAAGCAAGAGCACCGTTCTCTGTAAGTGTAAGCCTGTCTTTCAGTTCTTTATCTAAGTTGTTTGCAAAGTTTTCCATATTGTATCTTCCTTGACAAATGTTGAATGATTTCATCAAGTATTACGGAAGAATTGTCCGCAACCTTTCACAAACTTCAAAAAATATCTGTCATGGTAATTGCTCCTTTGCCAATGTTTATTGTTTTTTGCTTTCATCAATAATAACGTCAAATCTAGATGATAACTTTCACCTGTGCTTGACTTTTTGTCCTTTGCTGTTGCGATTGCAACACATGGCTTATTTGCAACTGCCGTGCCAAAAACTGTAATATTTAAAGTTCAAGCACAAAACTAGGTAAAAAATGTATGAAAACCATGGCATAATTGATTGAAATACATTAGAGACACCAACTGCACAATTATGCTACTTGCTTTGTTTTTATATCTTAGATGATAAATTAATATAATTTTTTATAAATAACTAGGTTCGGCAATAGGCGCCCGCAGCGACAATATGCACATTGACTACGTAAAGTGCCTGCTCTTTGGAAATTGGAAAACTACCACATTCTGCAAAAAAACATATTTGAACCAGTTATGGGGCAATTGTGATTTCAAGGCTTCTATTGGGTATTCGGCTTGCAATCTGAGCAAGAATGACTACAATAATGTTTCAACGGGTTCATGAAAACTCCTATTGCCTGGTAGTTTTCCACAAGGAGTGTCATGCATCTGTAGTTTTAAGTTTGCCATTAGGCTAAGGGAGAGATGTGAAAGTAAGATTGAAATCTCATCTACTCAAAATAACCATTAAAAGGAGAAAAGCATCATGAAACACAAACTGTCCATTTTCCTGTCTATCCTGGCCGCCGCCGTTCTGTCTGGTTGCATGACCCAAGGCAAGAGCAGCTGCACGCCTTCGCCATTCGCGCAGTACGACAATATCACCACCGTCCAGAAGTTGGAACTCAAGCGCACATCCGAGAGTTGGGACGGCACCGCCCTGCCCGACTATCTCAAGGGAAAGCCTGAACTCGTCGTGATGCGCTACGTCTTCCCAGTCGGAAGCAAGTTGCCCTGGCACCATCACCCTGTCATCAACTTCGGCATCCTGCAGCAAGGCGAACTGACGATTGTCGGGTTCGATGGCAAGAGGCAAGTTGTCCACGCTGGCGATGCAATCGTTGAGATGGTCGGTCCCATCCACTTTGGCATGAACACAGGCAACAAGCCCATAGTCCTTGACATGTTCTACCTCACGCAGAAGGGAACACCCCTCGCAGTCCAGCATCCCGAAATCCAGAAGCCAATGGAATAAGGCTGCAATGCACAGCCGTCAAATGACCTATCGGCAAACTTAAAGACGGCGATATAACGGAACGGCATTTTCTATAGTGATCAGACGACCTATAAAACAGAGTAGCTCGCCGTTTCTCTTGATGCTTTTTCAAAGACTGGAAAAGCTCGCATCTATTCAACGCTATGTTCCCCATGAGCCCATGGAGAACATAGCCAAATCCAAATATAATTTTCCTGCGTAATTATTTCCGCTTCTACGGCTGGACAGTGGACAAGCGTCCGCCCACTCTACAATGATATTTCCACAAGTGCAAACGTATGGTGCTTAAGGCTCATGGACAGTTTGCCGTCTTTGAAGCCATTGACCTTGCTGCCGAAGTCTCCCAATTGCAATGGCGCACGCCCTTGATAAATGTGATTGCGACCGAGTAGTTTGTAAAGTTGCTGGTAGTCCGGATCATCAGCCGTAAGCAAATCCTTTGCGGTGCCTGGCGCGAAGCCAAGCGCCTTTGCGTCAAAGGTCACGGTGAATTCCTGATCCTTGTGCTCCTTGCCTACGTGGGATACCACTGCCAGCGCCTTCTTCTGGCCAGTATGCCTGTAGATGCTGACCAAAATGTCGCTCGCGCCCTGGACTGTGGCAGGCTTTTTCCAGTAGCCTACGAATTCCGCATTTTTCACGTCGAAGCGCTCATATTCGCGCACGATCTTGTCAAGAATGCCGAAGTGTGTACGATTTTGCGCAGCGATTGTATTGTGCGGCAATGTGGCCGCCAGGAATGCCTGGCTTATCCTGAAACTGTACAACTGAGCAGGTTCCTTGCCGCCGCCGAATTCAGGCTTGAGTGTATCAGCTGGATTGTACACGCTGTTGGTAAAGCCAAATGGCAGGGAGGAGAGTTCGCTGGCGAACATTGACAAGTCGTAACTGTCCAGAATGTCCTTGCCATTATGGTACAGTGTGCTGGAATCCTGGCGTATGTGCTCGCCATTGAAAAGATGCGTGACAAATGTGAAAGACGGTACTTCCACACAATCCGTGTTGTGCAGTACCACCAGAGGCTCCTTTACGCCTGATTCATAGAGAATCAGCGCAGTTCTGCGATAAAGTTCCCTCATTGCAAGGATGGGCCAGTTCTCACTACAGCCGTGCTGAACATTGCTGCAGGGACCAAACACGCCGAAGTCGTAATAGATGCTGTCCACCTTTGTGCGCTCCACGAAGCGCTTCAGATGATAACTGTAGAAGTCAAGCGCAGCGGTGCATGGGCAGCACTCGAACAAAGTCACCTTGCGCCCGTCTTGCGTATAGGGCAGGACAAAGCCTGGCGCAACACGCCATTCGTTCTTGTAGGCCTTGATCTCGGGATATTCGTCCGAAATACCGCGTGACGCCATATATGCCGTCAACTTTGTACCCGATGCCTTGCGCCACTTCATCTGCTCGCTGTTGAGGATGATATCCGTCCAAGTCTCCTCTGTCGGGAAATCGTTGAATGGATTGACCGATCCCTTGTAATGACTGAAGATGGCAAGGTAGTTGACTGGAGCGCGTCCAGGACGGCGCATCATCTGCGTATGGTTGTCCCCCATAATGTCCAGGGGGAAGTCGCTGGTATGTTTTTTAACTGGCGTCGCCACATATCCGAACTCGAATTCAAAGGTGCTGCCCTTTTCAAGACTCGCCCTCAGGCGCACTTCAACCACGGCCTTGTCGCCATCCTTTTCAATTGTCCAGACCTCGTTCTTTGGCCCCGTCCATCCCTTTTTGCTTTCAGTAAAGAGGCAGATACCCTGTTCCTCGTCTCCAATCCACATCATTGGATAGAATCCAAGAGACATTTTGCCTGACTTTATGGAGCAAGTTGTCTTGGTACCCCAGGAGGAGCCATTTGCCGCATGCAGATACTTTGCGTACTCGGCATTCAGTGTGAACCTCAATTTCAGTTCTTTCAGGTCATTCTGGGCCTTCAGTTGGATTTTGCTGTAGGACACGCCATCGTATTCGACAAAGCCAGTGGATTGCACAGTGAAGGCAGAGTGCCTGGCGGATGCAATGAAATCCGCCCTGTGCGGCAAGGAAGTCTTGACCTGGAAAGCCCCCTGCGAGGCTGCTTGGCCGTTGGCTATTACTGCTGGCGCTGCCGCAAAGAGTTCTTTGCCCTGCGTCTTGACGGAATTGGGCAGGATCGAGCGTGCATATCCGTAGGTCCGTCCCCACATTGAGAAACTGCTGCCCTTTGTTTCAAGCGGCGTAAACGGCGGCAGTATCACTGTCTGATCATACTTGACTTTCGACCATTCTCCCATGCCTGGGAAAATTAGCTCCTGCGCATAAAACTCCTTGCCAGCTGCATCCGCAAGTTGCAATTTGTAATTTCCCGCTGGCAGTTTCTCGTGGTCAAATGGCACTTTCATCTTGTCGCCTTCGAGTTTGCCAGTCCAGAGTTCCTTGCCTGCCGTGTCGGCCAGTCTCAGGTATTTATCGCCCTGCGAGCCGAAATTGCGCTGTATCTTGTCCGTACGCAATGCCACGTC
>JAFSTJ010000188.1 GCA_017450525.1 Victivallales bacterium
ACCAAAGCAAACTGACGATGATGAAGTGTCAGTCGTTTGCGTGGCACAGTCATTCAAGCGCAAGGAGGAGGCCAAATGAAGATGAGAGCCTTGCCATGCAATGATACCGAATGCCCCTTCGACAACAGCAAATGCCTGGACTTCAGGAAGCCACAACGCCTGAAGATGATGACGGAGCATGACGGGCGCAGGTTCGTCGTTCGGCTTCTGCATCGGAACCGCATCTACTGCGATTGCGGGATGGTGGCCTAGTCAAGAAGAAGATAAAAACATGACACGCAGACCGTTTTCAGGCGATCTGCGTTTTTCTTTTGGCGTAGCGCATCTTTTTTCCAAGACGAAATGCCGAGAGGTAATCCATTCCTTTTTCGCTCTCCAGCCATGACTCGATGCGTTCTTCCAAAGGCCTTGATTCGTTGGCATATTCATCTGATTTTATAAATGCCTTGTACGTATAGAGCTTGGTCTCGCCTGTCTCCCATTTGCGGACGGTTGACCAGTTGACGCCGAGCAGTACCCACATCTTGGCATACGACAGATTGAGTGCATTGCGCTTCATGATGAGCTGTTTTCTGAGTTCGTCTGTGATTTCACCCCTATGGAACATGGCCTTGTCATTCTCTATGCTATTCATAACGGTACCAATAAAGTGAAAAATCCACCCCCGTGTTCACAAGGGTGGATGGGATTGGATATGCTTCTACTTCGAATCAGGTATTTGCAGAAATGCCGTCCAGCTTTTTCCGCAACTTGTCACGAAACTCCCTGCTGGTCTTTTCGGTGATGTCTTCTGAATTGGCCAGATTTTCCTTGAGACAGCGGCAGGAATCGGTCAGTAGCTTCTCGTAATCCTCCCTGCTGATGCTGGAGGCGAGGTACCTGTACATTCTCTCCGTATCGCATATTTCGGGACGATGTTCGTAGATGTCGCACAGATTGTCCTTCAGGTGGATGCACACGCCGTCCCCACGGTCAAATGCCTCCAGTTGTGGGATGTCCTTGATCCTTCGGCAGCACAGGCCGCATTTATCGCATGTGAACGCCATGTTGCTAGTCGATGTCTTCGCCCCGTTTTGCCTTTTCGACTCTTTCCCGGGCTTCATTTAACTCTTTCATCGAATTCTGAAAATCAGCATAGATCTGCTGAACTTGGTTTTTCACAATGGCCCAGTCATCATCATTAGTTTTATTGGACACATCTTGAGCTTTATTCAGTTCTTCGTTTGCTTTTTCTGCCACATCAAGGGAATTCTGTGTCAAGGAACCATTTGAGTCTAACAAAGGAGTGACGATGACATCTTTCAACGGCTGGACAGTGGCAAAACAGGCGCAGACAGTGTTTTGTGCTTCTTTACTGAGACGACTATAGTCACTGCCTTCTTTTTCAATTATTTCATCCATTCTGTCAAGCAGGGGGGTGAAGTATTGTTCCAGTTTGTCTATGATGTGAATGTAAAGATGGGCTCTGCCTTGGATTGCCTCGCAGGTCGTGACCATGGTCTTGCATTCTGCTGCCGTCTTTTCAGCTATGCTGCGGTTTGATCTTGCGTTTTCCAGATTGGCGGTCGCTTTCGAGCCAGCGACAAGCCCCATGATGGCGAGGGCAGGCCCAGCCACAAGTCCTCCCAAAACCATTGTTCCGCCTGCGATGCCAAGACCGCCTGCGGCCAGTGAACCTCCGCCGAAGAAGGCGAGGGTAGCGTTCGTTGCGGCGGCACCGCTTAATGAGGCTATTGCCGTGCCTGTCGAGGCGGCTGCAAAAGTGCCAGCGGCTCCGTATGCGCCAAATGCGGTGAGGGCGCCAGCAATTGCACCCGTAGCGGCACCTGTGGTCAAGGTAGTAGCAACATCGTTGAGTTCCTTTAGTTCCTTAATAGTTTCAGGAGTGAGGTTGAGATCGGATAACCCATTGACGTCTTTCATGAGCATGTCAACTCTGCGCAGTTTGTTGGAAGATTCCAGAAAGTGCTTGATGCTGGTTTGGATGACGTTCAGGCGTCTTTTTCCGAGATCATCCAAAGAGGATTTGGTGGCATTGCGGGCAGATTCCAATGAACTCTTCGCTTTGTCTATGGTCTCTTGTGCCTCCTCGTTGATGGCTTTCGCGGTGGAGTTATCGCTTGCTGCTTTTATGGTTTTGCCTATTCCGAGGGCGGCAGCTCCAGCACCGATAATAATGGGAATTAATGGCAGTGGCATGGTAGTTCTCCTTTTTCTGTTTGTTAAAGTATGATTGGGGCCGAGTCGTTCATCAAGTCATCAAATTCCTTTTTGTTTTTGAATAGTGGCTTACCTCCAAATTCTTCTGTGATTCTGTTCATTCCCGCGACATAACTGTCAATGTCATTGCTTTGTATGGCCTTGTCCACATCTGAAAACACTGACTCCCCCAGTGCCAACTGACGGTTCAAATACGTAGTGAAGTAAGATTCAATTTCCTGCTGGTAAAGGCGTTGCAGCTCGATTGCCGCATTGCATTCCTTTTCAATCTGGATGCGGCGTTCCCTTGCGTACTTGGCTTCCTTCATGCTGGACAGAAGCGTTCCGTAGCTGGCTGAGGACAATGCGTATCCGAGCATGCTGCCGGCTATGGCTCCAAGCACGGGGATGGGTATGACCATCTGGCCGATGGCGGCTCCCATGGCCGAAGACAACATGTTCGTACCCTTTTCGCCAAGCTCTTCAAGACACTCGATTGCAGTGGCATCCCCTTTCATGAACTTGATGAGGGTCTTGCTCATCTCACAGACGGATGTGGCGAGATAGGCTGGCAGGTTTGTCTTGGCCAGCGTGCGGATGCTTTCGGATGCGGCGTTCTGCATGTATCCCTTCAGAACTGAGCCTGAAAACGCCACGGCGTAGCCGGATGCAGCCGACTCGCCGACGGTGGCAAGTACATCCTTGCCCGCTTCCGCCGCCGTCTTGTCACCGTGGATGACGGACAGCATGTTGCTGACAAGCGACACGCATCCTGAAGTCACGGCGGACGCCTTGGCCTGTTCCAGTCCGGCACGGTTGCCCAGTTTTGCCATGTCCTTGGCGGTTGACAAGCCGGGGTTGGTCCGTGCCTCCATGGCATCTTTTGTGGATACGCGGCTCTTCTTCAGGCCCTTGCGGATGTTCCTTGCCCTTTCAAGACGCTCGCGTTTCTGTTCCAGCACCTGCTTGTCGCCTCCGTTCTTCTCCAGATGGTCAACCTGTTTCTCCCAGCTGGCGATTTCGTCGTCGAGATTCTTGGCTATGCCGTCATAGCGGTCGCTGGGTACCATGAAATCCACATCGTTGTCTGGGTACTTCTTGAATTGCTCGGACAGAAGCTTTTCGGCCGCCTGCTTGTCCGTGCTGCCGACGAACTTCATCTGGGCGGCGTTCGCAGTCTTCGCTGTGCCGTCGGAGTTCAGTTCCACGATGTCCCGCAGCTCGTCGTTCACGGAGCCGACATCGTCGCTTCTCGCCACGCGGGTCTTATCTCCTGCGACGATGTGCTCGGCATTTTCACGGGCAACCTGCTTGTTTTCGGCAGAAAAGCCGGCCTGTTGCTTGAGGTTCTGTTCCTCGAAGTCGGGGTTGACCTTGCTTTTGCTGATGTCCTTCAGGCTTCGCTTGAGCGTCGTGCCGTTTTCGTTGTCTACACCCGAATACGACACGATGTGCTCCTTGATAGCCGAACCGTAACGGTCTGTCTTCTCGGCGGCAAGAGCGGCGTTCAGGAATGGGATGAACCCGTCGTTTTCTCTTTTTTTCTTTTCTTCTTCTTTCATGTTACGTGATGCGTATTGTACAAATAAGGTATAGGGGAAATCGAACACATAAAAAGGCGCTACTCGCATCGTGCCATCTTAAGGCCTACCACAGCCCGCCAGCAAACACGAAGAAGCAACGCCCATAGTGAGCGCGCCAATATGCTTGCTGGCGTAAATATTAAAGTGGTAGTTTAAAGATAGCACCAAGCACGGTTAATCGCCGAGATATTTCATCAGCTATGTATCAATTAATCAATGTCCTTTGTCTGTTGTTCTTGTTCCTTTTGGCTAAATGATTCTTGTCTGCTTTTGGTCTAAAATACTGCCTTGCAAGGAAAATGCAAGTTTTTTTCTCAATCCTCTAGAGTAATTGTCCTAAAAGCTACTTACTCGGTCCTCATTCACTAGGGAATCTACTGCCGTATTGAATCTGGCTGTTTTAAAACAGCCTCCTCAAAAGTCACATGAATCTCTATGACTTGCATTGAAAGTATTGGTTATGAATGTAGCGTATTTTCTGGTTACATAGAGACGGAACTATAGCGATGAACAATGAGAAAAGACATGGACTTCTATTTGAGTGGCGAACTGTGCCGAGAGGCAGGCGAAGAAAACATTCTGGAATGTGAATACAGGCATGGTGGCATCTACGATGACGATTACAAGTCGATCAGCATCTACAGAAAGATTCGTGGCAAAAGGATTTGGTGGGTTGTAGGAGAAGGCGGCAGGGCCTCCGAATGGTGCGTGGACGGGGCCGTGGCAGTAGTGGATAAGGTAATGGGTGTCACTGTGTTTGTGTCCGCCAAGGCGTTCCCAAATGGCGATTCGGTGCTGGACTTCATGAGGAGACGTGGCATGGAGGACGAGATATTCCGTTTGCAGGAGTACTTGGAATGCTACTGATATTGCAGGACAGGCAGGATAAGGCATGATAGGTTGACTGGTCATGGGAATTTGGGCAAGGGAGTAGCCCGAAATACCCCATAATGCAGTCATCCAGAGGGGATTATCCCAGTATTCTTAAGGAGAAATATCAAGATTTCACTCCGAATCTTGACAAGATGTGACAAATACGTCAAAGAAGATTGATTTGTACCTAAAATGACACTTCATCCTATGGACGGCGGATGCATTGTCTGCATCCGTCGCCGTAAATTTTTGAGAATGGAGAAGGATCATGAAAGTACGCCAATATCTTACCACAGCCCCAACGTTCCATAATCGCCCGATTGCGACTGACAAGGCCGCTAATATCGCTTGCGACACCCGTGTGTTAGAAGCCTTGGAACGAAGTATGACCAATATACTAGCTGAAACAGGCTTCTGTCATCTGCTTCGATACAGAGTGACGTTGCCCGATGATAGTTCGGAGTCCAATAAGACCTTTCGCAAAGCACAGCAAGAGGTTGTTAGATACTGTATGCGTAGAAAACTTATTCCAAATTATGTAGCTGTTAAATTGGATGAAAGTAACAGTCAATTTGATGTTGCCATGTTTTTGGACGGACGTACAGATGCGAAGAATGATAATGCAGTGCTGGAGAAGACAAAAGAGATATTCAAACGGAAAGTTGAACTACATGGTTCGGATGCTTCACAATGCTTCGTCCAGAACGTTCCTATACAAGAAACGAACATCCTTCTTTATGATAAAGATGACATTGACAATGCATTCCATGAGGGTAGCAAGCTGGCACAAACAGAGTATAGGCCAATGGGCAGGACGCTATTTGCTTCACCGAAAAAGTAGCTTGTAGAGATTATTCGTTGTATTGTGCGAGAACGTTGATTTTCAAACATCTTGCTATGAAAAAGTTCATATAATATCTATAGTTTTAAAGACATTTTTATGTTGGTTCAGTTTGACAATTAAATAAGAGGATGCGCCAGTCATATCCGAACTGGCGCACCCTTGTGAGATTTTAGTTATTGATACTTCTTTTCCTCTTGTGCTCTCTTGCCAGCCTCGATGATTTGTGATGCCTGTTTAAAACTTAAGTCTGCAATTGACTCTACGTCATATGCCTCGCATAGTTTTCTTGCACGGTCGGGAAATCTTGTCAAGCATTGGTACTGTTGAGGGCTTATGCTTCCTGGACAGTTATGGTTCTCAGGTTTTGGTTTCTCTGGATGTTCTGGTAAGGATGATGGCTGTGCAGGTGTCGGCTTATTCCCGAGTTCACTGACAAAAGGGCAATTGGGGAATTTGAGTAGGTTTTTAAATACACCGATGGCTTGGGATACTTCTAGTGGAGCTGTCGCAACCCAATCCCCCCATCTGACAGTAATGGTGCATGGTACTTTTGTCGGG
>JAFSTJ010000189.1 GCA_017450525.1 Victivallales bacterium
AATGCGGCGGAGGCATTTTCTGGCAGGCTGTCTGATGTTACCTTGCCATTGGCGTATGAGGCTGGATATTCGCGCCAGGTCCTGTCCACGAACGGGCCTGTGGCACGCGTTGCTGCCAAGAGGCATTTTTCTACTTGGCGTCCCTGCATATCCACCTTGGATACAATGTCGTCCTTTACGCGGCGAATAGCCCCCAGTTGTGGCAGAAGCGTACCATTGAGCATTGCCTTGGCAAAGGCAGGTATCGTCCTAGAATTATACGATATGCTATGGTTGTGGGAATAGTTGAAGCGCAAGGATGTATAGACTGGCGCATTCTTTATACTGGAGACTGTGCGTTGCCATGATGACAATGGGAAGGCAAAGTCCTCCGCATCGCTCAAGAACAGCATTGGCGTAGTGATGTAGGACAGACCGTTGCGCGGGTCCCACATATCAAACCAGGCATTCCTTATGTCACTGTACTTTGACGAGCAAAGCGAACTTTCGCGATTTTCGCAGAAGGAGCATCCATAGACAGGCACCGCAAACTTATAGCGATGATCCATGGACAGCACCGCATTGGTCAGATAACCACCCCAGGAAATGCCCGCAATTCCAACCTTGTCCGCATCAACTTCTGGCAGCGAGCACAGCAGATTCGCACCGCGTATCACAGCAGCCACTGCATGATACATCCACTGTTCCTGCCTTGGCTTGTCAAAGTTCTCAAAGCCGCCCCATCCTATGGGGCCTGAATGCTTGTGACGTGGCCAGCCACCCGCCCTGAAGTTGCAGCCAGTATGCCAGCATGGAATACCGCCGCAAGTGTCCATGGATATTGCGGCAAAGCCCTTGTTGTTCCATAATTCCACCCAGTTGGCGACTGCGGTTGCGCCGCCGCCATGTACCAGGACTATGCCAGGAACTGGCGCCTTGCGGGATGCGCCTTTTGGAAGCCCCACCCACGCGAATACCCGCGTAGGCTTGCCTTGGTAGTCAGGTCCTTCGTAGAAAAGTGGGCGTATGTTTGGATTCGGATAGTCAAAGTCCTTGTGCGCCCAGGTCTTTACTGGTGCAGACAGTTGCTCCTTGTAGTCGAAGCGCTCCCTGTAGTCCTTTGGATATTTAGCCATAAATCTCGTCTATAAGTGCAGGATTCTTGCCTATCATCTCCAAATACCTGGCAAGCAGGCGACGTGATGAGCCCCATTCTGTGTTTGGGCTCATGCAACTGAAGTATTCGTATGTGATGATCTTGTTTACCAGAGGCGAGGCCTCCTGAAGTTTCATATACAATGTGCGGTAATCCACCTGGCGGAACACTGCTGGTGGCTCGCCGTGACCAGGGAAGGGACGCTGGAATGTCTCCACATTGCTCCATAGTTCAACACCGCATTCCTTGAACAACTGGCCCACCTTAATGTACCATTCCGCAAGACCATTGTCCTCAATTTCGCCCAGTTTGCAGGCTGGCGCGGCAATCTTGTCCTGGGGTGCACAATAGTCCAGCAGTCCCTTCACGTTGCGGAAGAAATACTTGCCGTAGATGTCCACCCACTGGTCAACAGTGTAATGTGTGCTCATGTTTCCGATTGGCCCGCCGAAGCTGGGGGACATGAACGTCTTCTTTTCGGGGAAGTTCTCTCGCATATAGGACAGCACGCCCGTGCAGATGTCAAGGAAATTGAAATGCCAGGGCAATGCCTCCAGCGTGACATACAGGCCCTTGAAGCAGGGACGCCCCTGGTACTTGGCGACGGTCCTGTCGTAGTAGCGCTTTGTGTCGTCAATTTCCTTTTTCCAGTCGCCAAGATGCAGGTTGGTGATGGAGATTGGCCCGCCAAGGTACAGGTTCATCCCATATTCGTCCGCCAGGCGGAATACCAGGTCCAGCAGGTTTTCGTCTTCAGGCCAGGTTGTGGAGCGTGGGTCCTCCGCCGAAAGATGCACCCCGTTTTGCTCGACTTCGGTGCGTATCACAAAGAGGCTGTCCATTCCCATTGCCTTTAGCATGCGGAAGTCCTGCTCCCATTCCTTCTTGCCTGAATTGCAGATTCCCGTATCGGAAATCAGCATGTTCACAAATGTACCCGTGATGGGCTTCAATTCTACATTCTTCAGCATTTTCAAAAAAGGCGCGGTCATGGCGCCCATTCAGGTTAGGTGCTTATAAAACAAATGTGGGCGCCGAGGCGGCGCCCACTCAAGTTGACTTCGCGGGAACAAGCCCGCTGGCGTCACGCGGTTTGCGTAGCGCGGTCTTGGAGTGCTCAATGATATTCAATTTTGCTTAATGTAATATCAAAGCCAGTCTTAATATTGCTTTCGGTACTGGTAGTTGAATTGTACCAATTGGGTTTTGTCTCCACGTGTCCATCCCCAAAACTCATGTTTGCGGCGCCGCCAGTATATCTGATTATTTCTGTGGTATAATTAACCTCATAGCCTCCAAGATGCCTTCCAGCCCGACGTGCATACGCATTCCAGTAGCCAAACATGCCGTATGCAATCAGACAATTGTCCATGAAGCAAATGGCGGCAGATGGCTGGGAAAAGGCGTTTATTTTCTTCATGTGCCACCACGTCGCATTGTCTGCGTTTGATTTCACCCATGCATCACCACATGTTTTATTGCGCATATAGTGTCCGAATACAAACTTGGTCTTTGAGTACGCACCGAATTCATGGCTCTCCGAGGGGCAAACCAACATCGGATAATTCTTCATTGTAGCTAAATCAGGGGTGGCGGGGAATGACGCAGAAACTCCGAAATAACCTCTTGCCAAATAAATCCAACTTATGGAAGGCCAGTAGTTCAAAGTCCATTTGCAGGGCATGATCCATTCTTCCCAGTCTGCGCTGTACATTGCATCCGCGTTGCCAAGTGTCTTCAGATTGTTGGTGCAGCTGATGCAGCGCGCCTTCTCACGGGCCTTGCTCAAGGCAGGCAGCAGCATTGCCGCAAGTATCGCTATAATCGCAATGACCACCAGCAACTCAATCAAAGTAAATCTCTTCTTCATCATTTTGCTCCTATGGATTGCCAATATCTAAAATCATTGCATGAATTCTAACAAAAAAAATATTTTGTGCAATAGCAACTTTTGAATTTTATTTAGTTCCTGCGCGTCAGGACGCGGGACTGCCAAACGGCTGTTGCCTGGGACGGCGCTCCGCGCGGCCATTGGCCGCGCGTCAGGACGCCATGTTGCCTTATGCACCTGGCCAGGGCGCTGCTTGCTTTTTACATCGTGAGTATGACGCCCAGCGTCTTGTCTGGCTGCGAAATCAGCATATCGGCAGCCTTGCCCACATCCTCGATCTTCAGGCGATGGCTGATCATGGGTAGTACATTCAGGCGCTTTTCAGCCATCAACTTTACAAGTTCGGCTGCATTGCGCTGGCTGGTGAACTGCACAAACACGGCGGGATAGTCCTTGCCGTATTCCCAGGCGGAATCATGGTAGCCGCAGCCAGTACGGCTGGAGCAGCGCACATCAAGATTGCCTGACCAGGCACCGCCGTCAAAGCGGAAATGGCAACCGCCAACCACGGTGATACGCCCCATCTGGTGCCCATCCGCAGACACCTTCATCGACTTGCGCACATCGTCAAATGCCTTGTCCGCATCGCCTCCGAATGCCATGATGGCAAAATCCACCCCGTATGGCGCGGCAAAATCTTTCGAGGCCTGGACTGCGTCCTGCTTGAGGAAGTTTACCGTGCCCTGTATCTTGCACTTTTTGGCGATTGCGTTTCTGAAAGGCAGTGCCTCCCATGCCAGCACCCTGGCACCTGAAAGCTGGCACAGCTGCGCAGCCAGATTGCCTACAATGCCCTGTCCCAGCACAATGCCGTATTCGCCAAGCTGGGGTTCAGTGCGGCGCACCGCCTGTAATGCGGTAGCGGCAAGGGATGCAAATGTCCCTTCTTCGTAACTGAGTTTGTCAGGAATGGGCACCACCAGGTTGACTGGCACGCAATTGTAGCTGGCGTGCTTTGCGCCGCCGCCCATGCAAGCCACCCTCATGCCTGGCTTGAGTCCCTTGCAGTCGCCTTTTACTGCTACGATTTCACCTGCAGTAGAATATCCAAATTGCGTATTCGTGCCAGGCTCAGCTGCCTTTTCGCGCCTCATCCTCACCAGGTTCATCTCTGTTCCAGGACTTATCAGCGAAGCATGAACCTTCACCAGCACCTCGTTATCCTTGAGTTCAGGAATGGCAATCTTACGGCATACCACCTGCCCGTCATTTGTAACAAACGCAGCCTTGCAACTTTTTGGTAACATTTTCTACTCCTGTATTGATTGATTAAGCATCATTGCACTCATGATGCAACCTAAAACACCTGGGAACTGAGCATGATGCCCCAGATTGTAGCAATTTCCCACTGGCAAGCTACCAGCAATCCTAGACTGCGCCAAAATCTGACGCGTCCCATACGCGGAGCCTATTGGAGGCGAATACCTTTGCAATGTATATGGCGTGGATGTGTCGCCTATGTGCATTCGCCCGCGATATTCAGGATAGCGTTCATATACTATTTTCATCAGCCTGTCAGCTGTCCTTGCCTTGAAATCCGCATACTGTTCGCCATTATAGGGTGGGCAATCATCTGCAAACATCGCCGAAAACAAGGTAAATGTTGCACATCTATTAGCTGGATCATTGGATGTGATGAGACAGATTGAACTGCCATTGGCACCTGGAAGCAAAAAGGCATCCAAATCATTTTTGTCCAGAAAAATGGAATAAATCTCAGGGACCTTGCAGTCCTGGTCAAAATAACCATGCACCACAAAACAGCTGCAGGTTGGTTTCAATGCATCAAAACGCCTCTTTATGCTCCTGCTGATGAATCGTTCGGGTAGCAGAGGCAATATTTCAGCTGGATGAATCGCGAAGAATATGCGTTCTACAGGAAGGGAGCTTCCATTTGAAAGCACAACCTCCTTGCAAAGAGGCGCTGTTTCGCTTATGTTCAGCCTTTCAATATGGCAATTAGTCAGAACCTCAACGCCATACTCCTTGAACTTGCGTTCAAAAGAACGCAAAAATACATCGCTCCCGCCCGCAATTGTGGAAATTGAACAATCCAGACTGTATGAGCACCTGCAATGATAGGAGAAGGAGGCCTCGCCAGGCGGCGTGCCATGACACAATGCCATAATGGGCAGAAGTGTTCGCAACGCGGTGTTTTCAATACCTAGCTTGTCCATAAATCCATTTACGGTAAAACCATCATATTCAGTCATACCCGTAAACATGTTCAAATCCTTGAGCAGCTTCAAATCATACAGAGGCGTATTGACCACGCAAGCCAGCTCCGCCTCATAATAGCGGCGTAGAGCCGCCGCACTTGAAGGAAAGGCTTTGCACATTGCATCGCACAGTGCATCCAGCCCCTGGTTCGGGAATCTGAAATACGTGCCGTCCTCCGCCAGATATACCTCAGTAGGCAGGAGGGATATTTGGAAATCCTCCAGCCGAAAGTCCAGGGCATTCAGAATCTGCTGGAGAACACCGCCATTCCCGCCTGTGAAATGGAAACCAGTGTCATAGCGCAGGCCATTTCTGGTAAAGCGCCTCATATACCCGCCGATAAAAGGCAACTTCTCCACCAAGACAACACGTTTGCCACGCTGAGCCTGAAGCAAGGCCATGGTCAACCCCGATA
Source organism: Victivallales bacterium (assembly GCA_017450525.1). Classification (GTDB taxonomy): domain Bacteria; phylum Verrucomicrobiota; class Lentisphaeria; order Oligosphaerales; family Oligosphaeraceae; genus RGIG3456. Next base: position 5,662 of record JAFSTJ010000189.1, read on the forward strand.
TGCCAGAGCCAACCACTATGGTGCATTTTTCCTGCATAAGCAATTTTATTACCAATTATTATAGGAAATTTCTAGTTTTATAGCAAATGCCATATAAAGTGTAGTAATGATTACATCTTGATTTTTCCACTTGAAAGTCTGGATTTCCAGGCTTATGTTAGAAGCGGATGGTGGGTGGGGGATGTTTCCCATACAATGTACGCGCGCACGAACAGGTTTCGGCAAAGACTGTTCAGCGTTGAAGAATAACATTTTCCAAGCCCTCACTACTCATCCAAGCATTCACCCCTACAAGCATTCACCCCTACAAGCAGTCACCCCTACAAGCATTCACCCCTACA
>JAFSTJ010000190.1 GCA_017450525.1 Victivallales bacterium
CAGATTGGCGGCTATGCTGTCACCTGCATTGAGCAAGGCAAGGGAAAAGGCGCGCCAGACTACATGCATGAACCAGCTCAAGCAACTGGGACTGGCGGAGCAAATGTACAGGGATGACAACCACCAGGCATGGTCATACTGGCTGTCCTCGCTGTATCCAGGATACATGCCTGATGAAAAAGCCTACATCTGTCCGAACTACGGCGTTAACAACAAAGAAGAAGATGCTGCCGACCCTCATCCATTCGATAATGGAGCTTGCAATTTTTGTTATGACAGGGAAGGTTCCATTGGGAAACATGCCAATCCCAATGTTGGCACTGGCGAAGGCCAAGTCAAGCGTGTTGATTATTTGTATCAGATGAATGATGCCGATGCAGAAAAAGGAGCCGACAAATTACATTCTTGGTTTCCCGGTGACAATTTCAAAAATTGCAAAACCATGTGTGAGTTTAAGGAGGTTCAGCTAAAATATGGTGATAGTATTAATTCGACCTATGAAATCAGCACATTTCCAGTATTAAGTTGTTTCCACCATGCAAAATACCGCGATTCAAAAGAAATTGAAAGTTATGCTCCAGTGCTACAGATTTCCTACGCTGGTAACTTCTTCCTGTCAAGAGTGCGTTGGGAAAGAGGCGTTTGGACTCCATGATAATATGAGAAACGTAACTAATAAAAGGCTTGGGATGCTTGTCCTGAGCCTGTTTTTTTGTTTTTGCGCATACTGTGGGGACACAGTGCGCCCAGGTCTTGAAGGCATAGAACAATCGCAGCCCAGCAAGGAGGAGGCAGAATTCCTCGCCGCAATTGCCAAGCCACTTATGGAGGGGCTTGATGTGACCGAGGCAATGCAGGCATGGTTTGACGGGCGTCTTCTGGAAACGCAGCAGAAGCAAGACCTAGCCAAGGACAAATGGATTGAAGCCATTTCCAAACTAGACAACTTAAAGCCACTGCCTGTGGCGCCCTTCGAGCCCGCGCCTGATGCCACATTCACCAAGGTGGCACACCTGACATTGAGAAGGCATCCTGAAGTGGCATTTCATGTCGTGCAATGGAAATGCGGAACGCTAACTGAATATGGCATCATCATGTTTCCAAGGCGGCTCAAGGAGAATGCCCGCTATCCGCTCATTCTGTACTGCCACGGCGCGGCATTCGGCATTCCTTTGAGTTTTTCGGACTTTCTGGCGAATATGGTCAAGAAAGGCTATGTGGTAATTGCGCCAGCCATGCGCGGGGAAAACCTGTTCCAAATGGACCTCAATATCAAAGGCAAGATTCTTAAATGCGATGGCGAAATAGAAAACCTGGATGGCGAGGTGGACGATTGCCTGTCCATGCTGTCCGCCGCCTGGAAACTGCCATACGTGCGCCCCAATGAATTTGCCATGCTAGGGCACAGTTTCGGTGCAGGCGTGGGGTTGCTGACGGCGGCACGCGCTGGAGCACAGGCAAAGGCAGTGGTAAGTTATGACGCATGGCTGGTAAATCCCCAGCGCTACTACTGGGACAGAATGC
>JAFSTJ010000191.1 GCA_017450525.1 Victivallales bacterium
ATACTATCAGCTAGATTCCAAGCATCTTGTACCACAGGAAGACCATAGCTGGGCATTTGAAGTGAATGTGGAGGCCATTCCAAATGACGGATTGTTTGTATTCCGTCTTCCAGCCAACTTTGCCGTGCCAATTGACGAAACGTCACGTTATAATCGCACAGAAATATTCATTGGCGAGGAAAACTATCCTTATATGGGCGAACTCGCCATGGAAATAACCTGGAAACTATAAAGAAGAAGCGACAAACTATCGCAAGGCACGCACTTAACTCAGCATTCCCTTAAGTCAGGATTATTAGCAAAACAATGTCGCTACTACCAATCCAGCCCCAAGCGGGCTAGATACAACCAACTTATTCATCCAGGAAGAAAGATGTCTGCCTATACTTATCGTCTTTAGGATCTTTTTCTTTTGATTGTGCGCCATTAGGCGGAGTGGCTTCTGGTTGGGCCTCTGGTTGCGCTCCTGCTGCTTCCTGGGGTGCCGTTTCTGGCGCGGTGGTTCCCGAGTCATCTGGTGCTGTCTCATCTGGTGTGTCTGTAGGAGCGGGTGCATCGCTGCCCTTGTTGACGACCACGATGTTTACCACCTCGTATGATGTCAACTTAAAGCCCTTTGCCTCGCGGGAACGCATTGGCAAGCTGTCGAAATCCACCTTGATTGTCTTTGTCATCCTGCGGTGGGCGGACTTGATTTCTAGTTCCAGCACCACACCTGAATTGGTGTAGAGCCTGTCAATCAGGCAGTTTTCCTGGATGATGTGGTATTCCTTGCCCAGCATGTACTGGCCCACCTTGAAGCGCTTGGCAAACCATGTGCCGTCCTGCCTATGGCGGTACAAAATGGAATAGACCTGCTCCTTGTCCGCAGGCAGCAAGTATTTAGTCTGCCCCACATATTCCTTTTCGGGAATGTCCATCACCTTCAGTGTACCATCGCCACGCAGGAGCATGATCTTGTCGAATTCAGTCAACACCAGAGGTGCGGCATCCTTGCTGGATGGCTTGACAGCCGTGCCGACAAAGTGCCCCTGCTTGTCAAAGAAAACCTTCACATCCCTGCGGGCGACTTCCCTGGCATTGACAGTGGTAATGCCAGTGATTTCAGTGCGCCTTGGGAAAAGGTCTCCGTACTTTTCAATGAGCTTCTGTATGTAGTCAATGGTGAAGTCTGTCAGCCTGGCGAGATTTGCCTTGCATTCTTTCAGCTTTTCTCGCAGACCCGCTATTTCCTGCTCGTTCTTGGCGATATCGAATGCAGAGATGCGCCGTATCGGGATTTGGAGCAGCTTCTCGATGTCATCATCCGTAATGTCACGGTGAATCAGATTTCTGTATGGCTCCAAGCCCTTGCGGGTTTCAGCAAAAATCGCCTCAACGCTCTGGCATTTCTCAATGCGCTTGTAAATCCTGTTTTCCACGAAGATCTGCGCCAGAGTCTTCTCAAGAATCTTTTCCAGAAGGCGGTCATGCTCCAGTTGCAATTCCCGGCCTAAATACTCCCTCAACTTGTCCGCATTGCGCTTCACGACTTCGGACACGGTCATCATGGTGGGCACATTGTCCTTTATAACCAACAGATCGGAGGAAATCTCCTTCTCGCAGTCCGTGTAGGCATATAATTCCTTGAGTGTCTCCTCAGCATAGATGCCGCGTTGAAGGCTGATTTCAATGCAGACGTTTTCCGACGTGTAGTCATTGATTCCCGCCAGCTTCACCTTGCCACGCTTGGCGGCCTTCTCAATGGAGGCGATAAGCATTTCGGTGGTGGTATTTGGCGGCACTTCGCGAATTATCAGCTTCTTGTCCCCGTCTGGCTCAATGCGGGCACGGACGCGTATCTTGCCACGCCCGTCGTCATAGTCGCTGGCATCCATAAGGCCGCCCTGCAGAAAGTCAGGCAACACCTGGAAGGGTTCGTCACGCAGACTCTTGATTTCAGCCTCCAGCAATTCCTTAAAGTTATGGGGGAAGATGTGGGTGGACATACCAACAGCTATGCCATCTGACCCCAGCATAAGCAATGACGGCACCTTTGCAGGCAACCGCACGGGCTCCTTGGAACGGCCATCGTAGGTCTCCACGAATTCCGTTATGTCTGGATTGAACAAGGTCTCCTTTGCAAGCTGTGTAAGGCGACACTCTATGTAACGGGGAGCCGCCGCACTCAAGCCTGTGATGATGTCACCGAAGTTCCCCTGCCTGTCAATGAAAAACTCCTTGTTGGC
>JAFSTJ010000192.1 GCA_017450525.1 Victivallales bacterium
AGGCTATTGCGCAAAGGTGCTGGAGCGCACGAAGCCAATCATTGCTGAGACCAAGCCTGGTGCGCCAAAACTGTCCATAAAGATAGACAGGGCGTATTTTCTCAATATGCTGGATGCCAAGACGCTGGATGGCCTGGAGGAAGTGGTGTTTGCTTTGGATAAAGTGAAGCCAGATGAACTGGACAGCGTGCTGGCGAATCTTGCTGAAAAGATGGGTGGCAGGAAGAAAATACGTCTTTCTTTGCCTGTGATTGTACGCCCCGCTGCGCGGCATGACTATGCGCCCTTGGCAAAAGAACTGGTGAGGGCTGGCTGGTGCAAGTGGGAAATCGGCAATCTGGGCGGCTTTGATGTGTTCCATGGAATGGATGTCGACTTGACGGCGGACTGGTCCCTTTACGCATTTAACCATATTGCCGCTGGCGAATGGCTGAAGATTGGCGTGGGGCGTGTGACGTTCTGCCCTGAGGACACAGAGGAGAACCAGGAGCAGCTGGCGCATCTGCTGGGCGACAAGGTTACCGCCGTGCTGTATCAAGAACCTGTGCTGGCGCGTTCCGCAGTTTGCGCCATGGCTAGCATAAATGGCTCTTGCCTTGGAATGAAAGAATGTGATTATACTGAATTGGATTTGACATCCACTAAACACGAGCATTTAATTGCAGTGAATGATAAGTGCACAACGGTGCTACTAGGCGATGCAATGGACAGGTGCCATTTGCTGTCCCATTATCATGAACTTGGAATCAGGCATTTCCGTGCGGACTTCCTCTGGCGGAATTACTCCCCCGCCGCAATAAAGGCCATAGTGGACAAAATGTCGTAGTAGCGACGGCTTTAGCGTAGCGTACCTCGCCGTCGCACCAATGGCGTGCTTCTTGCTGCTAAATGCGCACATTTGGTGCGACGGCGAGGACGCCGTCGCTACTACGCGCAACTGGCAATATGCGCGGTCGGGGCCGCGCGAACGATAGCCCCCTGGCCGCGCAGAAAGCCGTTTGGAAAATTTATTTATTCATTTGTAATATTATCATATCCCATTACATTTCAGCAGTTTAATGAAGAAGGCTGCATTTGTTATGGCTAAAGACATGGAAATCACAGAGGAAATGACGGCATTGGCCTGTCCGAGTGGAGTGCCATATTTTCTTGAAGAGGCGTTTTTGGAGGAAGCTGCTGACTTGTGTTCGCTGTGCCCAGAGGCTCGTGCTGTCTTTATGCAGGAGGCAAAGGAGATACGCGAGAGCCGCGAGAGGACTGAGCAGCTTTGGCATTGCCACTATATGCTGAACAACCTTGGCAAGGCGCCGCATTATATGGAGCAGAACTTCTTCATGACGTACGCGGTGCTTGCGGCGATACCCAGGACCAAGGCATTCTACCAGATGCACGGCATACCAATATCCATACTCAAGGCAGGCGCACTTGACTTGCAGATTTGGGCGGTGGACGGCTTTGAGAAGACGGGCAAGTGGGGCAATCTGCACTGGGGCTGGCTGAAGAACAGTTTCAACCCATCCCTATTTAGGCTGGGCAGGCTGGAATTCGAGGCAAGGCCATGGCATGAGGAGAACAAGTTGATACGCCGCAATGGCAAGCTGGAGTTCGTGCCTCTGGACGCAAAGGTCGAGGAACCTGTGCTTATGCAGTACCAGGACATGTACATCAATGTGCACATCCCCGCCATGGCGCCGCTAGACTACGAGGCTTGCAAGGCCTCTTTCGAGGAGGCACGTGCCTTCTATCCCAAGTACATGCCAGAGATACAACCCAAATGCTACAGATGTTGCTCCTGGCTGATGGACAGGCAGTTACGCCATTGCCTCCCTGAAGACTCCAACATTCTGCGTTTCCAGAGCTTTTTCGAGGATGTGCCAAAGGCGGATGCCAATGACAGGCAGCACAGGGAACGCATCTTCGGAAATCCAGACATTCCACTTGACCAGGCTCCACGCCGCACTTCGCTGCAACGCAACTTCCTTGCCTGCATGGAGCAGGGCATACAGTTCAAGACAGGGCAGGGGGTAATGTTCAGTGGCTAGTGGATAGTTGGGTGCGCGGGGCGAAGCCCCGCGTCTGGAAGGCGCAGTTCTACCCGCAGCTTTCGCTGCGGGCACCCAACAGTCCACTGACCACTAATAACTATAAAACATTTAACATACAGGCTTGCACACTATGACAAGACAAGTGAAAATCTACCTACTGCTGGTGCTTTCGGTATTCACTGCCTGCAGCACCAAAATGACGTCCCTAAAGGAATTGCAGGCGAGGCAGCAGTTGGAGAAATACAACCAGGTGCGGGCTATCCTGGACAAGGTCCATGAGACGTTGGTGGACGGCGATGCACACGAGGCTAAC
>JAFSTJ010000193.1 GCA_017450525.1 Victivallales bacterium
AACGGAATATTTCCATAAGCCCCTTGTCTTGCAAGGCGGCAGTCGTATGGAAGTCCCGCGTCCTGACGCGCGGCCCCGGGCCGCCCGAAAAAAGGACAATCTGTGGAAATGTTATTTTGACAGCAGTTTTAGCAGCATCAGCATTGCGTGCATCTGGTGCTGGTGCGTGTCAATGCGTACGCGTGGATCGTCCTCCGCGTTGATTATGCCGCCAGCTGCGCCGTCTGGAAGTTTAGATATTGCCGCCAGCGCATCGTTGTACTTGGAGAGTGGCGAACCACATTGCAGTGTAAGCAGGCGGCTCATTATGCGCATTATGACAGCATGTACCTTTGCGGCGTCTTCTTTTCTGCCTGCTGCGTCAAGAACATTGTGCACTCCAAGCAGCCCTTCGATGGCATAGCTAGTATTGCCGCTGCGGGCTTCAAGTTTGTTTGAATGGATTGCCCACCATCCGTATGCCTGGATGGCGTCCACAATGAGTGCGTCATGGGTATTCCAATCTGCATCATAGTATTCCCACATTGCCATCATTGACCACTGGGAGAATGCCTTGGATGTGTTTGCGTCTCCTCCAGGCCCCCAGCAATCGAGTGTGTATTTTTTCAGCAGCATGGGCAGTGCCATTTCTATGCGTGGAATCAAATCTGAGCGCCCCATGTATTTGGCTGCCTTTATGTATGCCAGCAGCGCCTCCCCGTCATAGTAGCCGCTGGACTTTGTGCTCTGCAAGCCATGTTCGATTTCGTATATTGCAGACCATGAGCCATTGGGCATTTCCATGGACTTGAGATAGTTCAGGTGCGTGTCCAGAAGTCCTTGGTATTTCAGACGCAAATCAGCCTCCATGAATTGCCCACGTCCCCTGATGTATTCGATAAGTGCCAGGGAGAGCAGGGCGGGGGTTCCTGTGGAAATGACAGGATTTCCTGGATAGCGGGCGCATTGTGTGCCATTGGCAAGTGTGATTACGTTCTTGGCAAAAAAATCAATGCCAAGGCGAGCCGCCTTTCCTGTCGGCTCGTTGTATCTGTCCCTGCAAAGGCTGCACAATGCCCAGAGTGCACCAGCTTGGCGCACTGCATTGTCCTTGTGGACAGTCTCGCCGTTTTGCAAATCCAGCATATACACGAAGTTGCCATCGCTTTTCTGGTGGTTCAGAAAATAGCTTCGCCCCATTTCGATAGCCTGCACAAGAGCCTCTTTTGTAACTGGCGGGTATTCATATTTGTCCAGCCAGTATTTTTCTCTGGCGAAGTTGGTGAATGCATTGTCTGCGCAGAGCAGTGTACACAGCAGCAGAAAGATTGATGACAGCAGTTTTCTCATTCAAAGTCCTTTCCCATGGCCTCGGGATATTTTGCGATGACTTCTTCCGCGAATTGGCAGAAGCAGTCCTGTTCCAGCGCCAGACGCGCATCTGCGGCTAATTTCAAGTAGAAATGCAGATTGTGTATGGACATGAGTCGCGCACCCAGAATCTCATTGCAGTTCAGCAGGTGCCTGATGTAGGCGCGGCTGTGGTTGCGACAGGCATAGCAGGTGCAGCCCTCAAGTATTGGTGAATAGTCGGATTTGTAGCGTGCGGCCTTGATGGGAATGGTTCCTTCTGGCGTATAGGCGCTGCCATTGCGAGCCATGCGGGTGGGAAGCACGCAGTCGAACATGTCAATGCCACGGGCGATGCCTTCCACAATCTGCCTAGGTGTGCCTACGCCCATCAGGTAGTGGGGCTTCTCCGCAGGCAGGCATGGTGCGCAGTAGTCTATTGCCTTCAGCATATCCGCCTCAGATTCGCCTACGCTGACGCCGCCGATGGCTATGCCCTCGAATTCCATCGCCCCGATTTCGCGGCAGGCTCTTTCACGCAAGTCCTGGTAAACGCTGCCTTGCACAATGC
>JAFSTJ010000194.1 GCA_017450525.1 Victivallales bacterium
CTGGAGCCAAAGAATCTACAAGTTCCTTGAGCCAAAACAGTTTCGCAAGATGGGCGGCTTCCCCATGAGGAAGGAAAACGATGATGTCTGGGTTTCCGATGCGCGTGCCATAGTCAGTGGCAAGAGAGATAATGGTACACTTACAGGAGTTCTGGCTCTTACAGTCAATGTGCCGAAAAGAAGCGAATATACGGTCAATGGCAAGAGGATGGAATTGAAGGCGGGAGCCAACAAGGTGTCCGTTCCACACGAATATGCCAAGTCGGGCCGCAATGTCGTGTCGATTGTGTGCAAGCGCAAGTCAGATGGCAAGGAATTCAAGCGCAAGTATCCAGTAGTCGCCACATACGAGCCATTGAAGGTGCGCCTTACGCAGCCTGAATACCGCAACAACTTCTATCCTGGTCAGGACAGTTCTGTCATCGCAGGCCGAATTGAGCGCATCGGCAATGGCAAGGTCACGCTGACTCTCACGGGCGACGGGCTCAAGACGCAGACAAAGGTGCTTGACAAATCACTGGAATTCTCCTTTGATGGCAAGGGTTTCAAGGAAGGCGCCACTGCGGAACTCAAAGCGGAGACACAGGGCATAACCCAAATCGTGAAGATACAAAAACTGGCTCCTAGCAAGCACAAGATGAGTTGGATTTCCAATGGAATGTTGGTCGTTGATGGCAAGCCTATCATGCCGCGCCGCGTTTCCGCAGTCTATTACCATGGAGGCGAGGCATTCAAGAAGAAGTATGACAGCGACAATCTGCACATAACCCGTGACATCACCAGTCAGGTTGGCGCCATCGAGCCGTTCCGCCTGATCAAGGGCATTGAGCAGAAGGAAGCCACCCGCGATGTGCGTCCCTGCGACGAGTTGTTCAAGAAAATTGACGAAACCATTGAAAAGAACAAGGACAAGGACTTTGTCTCATACGAGATTTCCGACGAACCAGAGTGCAGGCATATTTCACCAGAATATCTTGGATACATCTACCGCTACCTGATGGAAAAAGATCCATACCATGTGGTCCACATGTGCTCCCGCTCCGCCAGCAATTACATCGACTGCGCAGACTGGTTTGAACCGCACCCCTACATCAACCCCGTGATTTTCAACGGCGAGCGCCGCTATGGCAGGGAAATCAACACTATCGGCTCATTCCTGGATGAAATATCATTGCAGAACCGTCCCGACAAGTGCGTTGGATTGAATGCCACTGCATTCAGTTACAAGTACAACAGCGACGCCTCAGATTACCCCAATTTCCGCGAGATGATTTGCCATATCTGGGCGGGCATGAACCATGGCGCCAAGACTCTTAAGTCCTACGCATACCATGACCTTGGCGACCGCCCAAGTATCTAAGAAGGCATCCGCTACATGTATGGCTGCATGGAAAGGCTGCAGGACTTCATCTTGTTCGCAAAGCGCACTTTCCTGGTGAAGACGCCCGAGTGCGAAGCGATGCTGTATGAAAATGGCAAGGACAGCCTGATTGTTGTCGTCAACATGAGCACAAAGAAAATCAAGACCAGCCTGCCTGGCGTGAAGGGCACATTCTTTGAATTCCGCGGGCCGCGCACATTCAACAAGTTCGACTTTGAACTGGAGCCCCAGGAAGTAATCGTTGCCACATCCCGCAAGATGGACGAGGGTATGAAGTCCCGCGCGGAAGTGGCCGCAGAAATCGACAAGCTTGAGGAAGCCCGTAAGAATCGCGGCAACATCCTGTTCAACCGCCACAAGGAGATTGAGGTCACGGCCTCCCGTCCCACAGGCTCATGCTATAAGATGTTCGATGGCGTAACTGATGTGTACGCCTTCCAGCAAGTCGGGGGCAAGGACAAGTTCTTTGAAATGGCGTTCCCCAAGTTCGTGCCAAAGTTCAAGACCATCCGCGTGTATGGTTACAATATCCAGGGCATGACCGTGAAGATACGCAAGCGCGGTGACTGGATTACGCTCAAGCCAGACAAGATTGAGGAAGGCGAATATATGCAAGTCATGTCCTTCAATGAAGAACTGTCCACAGTGAAGATGCGTCTGGAATTCCCGAAGAGCAAACTTGAACTCTACGAAATCGAACTTTTGAAGTAAGGGAGGAATAATGCGCTTTGTTCTTGGAATATTGCTGCTGCTTGTCTTGGCCGCAAAGGCGGAGGAGCAGGTACTGTGGAAACTGGACGAAACCAATGCCAAGGTAAATGGCAGAAAGGAATGGTACATGGGCAAAGAACCGCCTGTGGTGGAACCAGTGGAAGGTGGCGGTTTCGTGCTGAAAACACAGGCCGCACACCAGTTGACACTGCATCCTGGCGCATGGCTGGTATTTGAACTGGCCGACGCAAAAATGGTCGAGCAAAACAAGTACACCGCCTGGAGCCTACACTGCCACAAGGAGAAATATGGCTACATCGTTGGAGGCGTACACAATATGCCGCTGGGCCTATACACTATCAAGATGACAGACCTTGAAAAGCCAATAACAGGTGGCGTCATTTTCTACAACTACAACCTGCATCTCACATTCAAGTATGTCAAGATGGTGACTGAACCCGAGAACAGCCTGTGCGCAATCGTCCCAGAAGGCAAGAAAATCCTTGAGGTAGGCGACAAAATCACAATTGTGCTGAAACTGAAGGAGCCATGCGAGGACGTAAGTTGCAAGTTGTTCCAAGACCGCTACCCCTTCTCACTGAATGGCACTGACGCAGTGGATTTGAAGGCGGTGGACGATGACTGCAAGGTCTGGCAGGCGGACATCACAATCAAAAGCTACCAGAGCAAGCGCCCCGTCGGCATGCGCGGAATACGCATAAAGGCAAGCGTACTTGGCGGCAAACTGGATATGCCAATCTACGGCGTAATCCCAGCCGCCTTCAAGAAGCAGTAGATAGTTTTCTGTGGAGTGTCCGCGGCAAAAGCCGCGGATAGGGCTTTGCCTATAAACGCGTGGCTTTCGCCCCGCGCACAAAACAGTGCACTGTCCACTATCCACTATGAATAATAAGGAGTAAGTTTTTATGTCGAAGAGCGTGAATCGCGAATTATACGAATGTTTTTTAGCATCTTTGAATGCAGATGCGCTGCGGGACGATGTTGTGGCGTTGAACAAGTTGGACTTGCCACAGACATTTGAGGCATATCATAAGTCCATGTGCTATGTCAGGGACAAGTTGATTCAGGCTGGCATTCCCAATGTTGAGTTGCTTGAATTCCCTGCAGATGGCAAGACTGTTTACCAGGACAAGCGCATGCCACTAGCATGGGACGCAACTGTGGGGCGCCTTACAATGCTGCCGCCTGGCGCAAGCAGGGAAAACATCACAGAAAAGGACGTTCTGGCAGACTACAGCAAAAATCCATTCAACTTGGTTAAAGGCTCTGTCTCAACGCCGCCTGAAGGTATAGTTACGCGCATCATCACCGAGCAGCAATATCTGGCTGGCGAGAATCCTAAAGACGCTTTGATCATGCTGGAGCCATTCACCTGGCCAAGAAAGAAGGTCCTGACTCCATTGCTCAGGCAGGGCGGACTAGGCGTGATTTCGGATTTTCTGTCAGGCAGGTATATGACGCCTGATGCAACGCAGTGGGTCAATGCTGGCACCGAATCCGGTGACTGGCACGTCACATCCGAGGATTTGCCATTCATTTCATTCAGCGTCTCGCCCAAGCAGGGCGACATGATTCGCAGCAAGGCGAATGCAGGCGGTCTGCGTGTACTGGTGGAATGTGACGGCAGGCGCTACGAGGGAAAACTGCCCATGGTGACAGCCATGATACCTGGCCGCCAAAAAAAGGAAATCTGGATATTGGCGCACGCATTCGAACCATTGCTGGATGATGATGCGAATGGCATTGTCGCTTCAATTGAAATTGCAAAGCGCATCATGGAAAAGGGCACGCCTGAATACTCGGTGCGCCTGGTATTCGCCATGGAGTTATATGGATATGCGGCATACGCAGCTTACAGGGGCAATTGCCTTAAGGGACAGGTGCTGGGCGCCTGCAATCTGGATAGCCTCGGCGCAATGCCTGGCAAACTGAGGTGCGTGCGTCCTGGTGGAAATGCCTCATATATCGGCAGCAAACTGCTGGAGGAAGTGACCAGCGAATTCCAGCAGGAACTGGATCTGGAATTGAGTCCAAAGGCATATTTTGATGACATGTTCCTCAGCGACGCCAGCGTTGGCTTGCCGACAACCTGGATATTGGGCGGCACCGCTGGCTATTGGCATAATTCCGCACAGTGCGAACCAGAACTGTTTGACTGGGAGATTTTCCGCAAGAATGTGGCCTTTGCCTGCACATACCTGTACCGCCTGGCAAATTACACGGGACCAGAGCCAGAGGCACTTGCCCTGGAAGTCAAGGAAAGGCACTCCAAATGGAGGGACTACGCAGCGCAGATTGTTGCGGAGCGCGCAGAGGTCGGCTTCCCCCACAGTCTGGACAAGGTGCCGAAAGATGACAGAATTGGACTGCCTGACGGCATAATCTACGGTCCAATGTCCAACATACTCAGCAATATGGATGGGCAGAAGAATCTGGCTCGCCTGATTGCAGAGGCAGAGGCCGAACGAGACACCGAATTGACCGAGGCACAAGTCAAGAAGTATGTTTCCTTTGTGAACTTCCTGGCGGATTATGGCTATCTTTCCATGAAGTCAAGGCCTGAAATCACGCGTGACATGATATGCGAGGCACTGCAAAAACTGGGCATCTCCAAGGACGACACCTTGCTTGTTCATGCGTCTTCCTCCAATTGCGGCTATGTGCGTGGTGGAGCAAGGATCATAATCAATGCCATTCGCGAAAATGCGGGAACAGCCCTTTTCACAACCTTCACCAGGCCATACATCTACCTTGGCGGGCTCAACAGAGGCTGGAACTACATGCCATACGACGCCAAGGACTGGAAAGCAGTATGGACTGGCAACGTGGGCAAATCCGTCCTGCGCTTCTATCCAGATGCTGTCCGCAGCAAGCACATCACCCATTCCTGGGCGGGCTTTGGCAAGAACGCCCATTTCTGCGTGGACGCACAAGGCGCATGCGATGCCCCCGCTGGCAAGACATCGCCTATGCACCAGGCATTGCAACTAGGCGGCAAGGTACTTTTCTTCGGGACAGGTCTGGCGCCGAATACATTCCTGCACTATCTGGAGGATTGCGCTGACATGCCATTCCTGGATGACGCAGTCTGCCGCGTAAGGAACGAGGACGGCTCACTGAGGACCGTGATTGTGCCACGGCATTTGCCAGGCCATCGGGACTTCTATAGGCATGACGCGGAGAACTGCAAATTCTACCAGCGGGCATTTGCCAGAGGGCTTGAGGTCAAGTCCGTCCAACTGGGATTGGGACAACTTCAGCTGATAGATTTGCGACAGATGTTCGATATCGGCATGCAACTTCTGAAAGAGGACAAGCGCACCTTGCTGTGCGATGACAAGGACTGCCTCTTCTGCAGAAGATTCCAATAATACCATGCTCTAATAAGGTTATGGCTGTTCGGCTCCGCATGGAGCCGAACTTGAATTGGTGTGCCAATTACATGCCATCTTGGAGATCATATCGTAATAGATTCCTAAACTCGTCAGTCAATGGAGTTCTGATATTGGCAAGCGCCCTTAAATCTATTTCATATTTCACTGATCTGATGCCAGTGATATTTACTCCATTCAAAGCCTCTGGTGTGATTTTAGGAAAATCAGGACTGTTGACATCGAACATTAGCGCTTCCTGAACCACGTATTTAATCTCATAGCGTTTTCTTTTCCGTTCACCAAATCCATTGTTTTTCAAAACTTCTTCAATCATTGCCATGTCACATCCCATTCTCTGCGCAATGGATACAAGATCATTAATGGATTTTCCATCAGCCTCCTCATTCAACTTACAGAAGAAGAGCTTAAAGTCATAATTATTGGCATTCACAGCCTGAAACACACTTGACATGGTGTATTTATATTCTTGAGTCGTGGATGACTTGGCCTCAAATTGGCTTCCATCGCTGGCTTCTAGGTCATGCGTTGCTCGTCCCGAACTCCAAGTGATTGTAATTCCATCATGGGCTTGGGCATGCATATTGAAAAGATATAGATAAGTCAGAAACTCCACGAAAACCGCAGACGGGTTCTTACCGCCAACCTTGTTTCCTGTAAGCTCCATAAGTTGGTCAAAGATGTCAAAAGGATCCTCAAGCAACTCTTCGCGTAGATTAGTTGAAAGGAATTGGCAACAGATCGGTGCGAACCATCTCAGAAGAGATTTGTCCTTGCATAAAAAACTAATGCCGTGAGTTTCAACATTTCCATTGAGCCAAATCCTGTCTCCACGCGTCATGACAATTTTGTTCAACTGGGATTCAACTTGCTGCTGTTCCGCCTCCCTTTCTGAAACGATAAAAACGCCATAGGCGTCCTCTTTGCAGAGTATATACGCATCTGGTTCGTTTTGAATAGGAAGCGCCCCATGAGGGTTAAATGCAAGCAGACCTTCAAAACTTCTGGTTAAGTCTTCAATGTTCATTGTCTTCTCCTCGTATATATTTGGGTCAATTTGATTGTGTAACCCTAAAAAGATAGTCTATGTAGGCATCAACGCCCATCACTTCAGGTTCAATGGTCAGAGATGTCATGGTATATTGTTTCATCAGCCTTCGGAACAAAGATTCCTTATCCGTGCCCTTAATGCCGTTGGCACTGCAATGGCTCTGGAATCTTGCAAACAGCTTCCTTGTGAATTCCGGCCTGAAGCCTTTTCCAAACCTTGAAAACAACTGTATAGGCATGTCGCTTGTATTGTCCTTAAGCACCTCGAATGTCCTTTCACCGTCAAACTTGCCCGCCCCATCCTGCTGCATGGTCAGAAACACATACCACCAGAGGACTTTAAACCATATACCCCATTTCTTGCTATAGAAATACTCCTCTCGCCAGCCTGCCCAGCGTTCTTTGACCATGTCCGGCAAGACTTTCATGCTCATGAACCTCCAGATGTCATCATCGGAGGCCTCCCAGATTCCAAAGCCGTCATTTGACAGTCTCTCATAGAGTTTTATGGAAAACGCCACATCACGCAGATATGAATAGCGAGAATCAGATTCCTGGAATTTCTCTTTGACGTCTGACCAGGCCTTTTTCATGTCATTCCGAAAAACGGCATAATCGCCATCAGGACATTCGCCATAAGGGTTCTCCTGCCATTCTGGTTTATTAAACAGAAGCTTTGCTTCCTTGCGGCTGGTTCTTAGTTGATTCCAATAACTCATCTTGCCTCAATTTGATGTGATGTGCGCACGGTTGATTGGGATTTCGGATAATCTTTCCCGAATGACATATCCCAGTTCTGCAAAGCTTTTATTCGCCAAATCACCATAAGCAAAACTGCCAAGGTATCTTTTCCAAAAGGAGACGACGCTGTATCCAAGCGAATCCATGGGGTAGTCGTCAATGTCTTTTTGGGAAATATCGATCTTTTGACAGACTTCGGATACAAGGCACGTGCATGCGTCGGCGAATATTTCAAAAAGCAATGGCGATATGCCCTTTTCCGTCACGGTCAATTCCTTGAAATCAGGATGCTTCCTATTCAGTCTCAAGCAAAAGCAATCACGAAATGGCTGGTCCAGATCTTCTTCGTCATTGATGGAACTGCTGATTTCCCATAGCGGTTCATTTGCTTTCCTGTCGTCGCAATATTCTATTGGGAAAAAGCCTTTTGGCGAATCAATCTCTATGCTTGCCAGATACAGGCTGCCCAACTTCGCGCCAGGAAAATCGGCAAAGACACCATTGTCACGCCCAGGTTGTTTCAAATACAGGCAAACTTCCAATTCAACATTGTCGTGGATGACAGCATTCGCAAAATCATGCTCAATGCACCAAGGCAATTCATTTGCTCCAGAAGTGATTGTAGGGCCATGCACTACTCCCTGGATGCTGTTTGGAAGCCTCCAGTTCAGTGCAAGTTCAAGGACTGCATCGTCAGCCGCCACTGCATGGCAGGCATCCGCATCATCGGAGTGCACCGACTTGAATAATCCGCAACAGTCAAGGTTACCCTCTACTTTGACTTTGAGATTATGGTCTCTTGAACTCCAATAATTACTCTTTACGACAATCGTCCCGTTTTCAAACGGGCCCTCCGCCTCCAGTTGATTCTCATTTCCCTCTCTTATGAAAGAGAAGGAAAAACTGGGAATTTTGAAACAACTGCTATCAAGTTGCGGGAATGAGGCGTTAAGTTTCATGCTCATGGCTAAATTCGCCCCCAGTTCAGGTTATAGGCAAGGTCGCGGCGCTTGACTCTGCAGGTGATGCGCCCACAGAAGGTTTCGTCTTTCTCAAATTGCCCAAGGCGCACGCTAACACTTCCAGAGCATGCTGAAGTTATTTTACCAAACTTCACCTTTTGACATGGAGACCATGCTTCAATCAATTCAATCGGAGCGTCATAGAATGATTTTTCCTTCATTAGGTTTGACAGGCTTTCCCCCTTGCCGCCATCTCCGTCCAATATGACATCAAAGGCAAATTTGCTTACTTTTGGGGATTTGCTCATGCATTTCACTTTGAATAGATGGGTGACTTCATAACCATTCTCATTATCCTTGTAAAAACGGCGCGTTTCAAAGCTGAGCGAGAAAGAAACTTGACCTGAAGCACCTGCTTTTCTACGAGCACTTTCATTGGAACTGTTTTCAGCATACGAAAAGCACTGTGCCAGAAACTTCGATATTTCAACGCTTCTTTGGGTGTCATCGCCCTTCAAGTCCGCAATCCCCTCCTTGGACTTGACTTGCTTCCTTAGCTCATCAGTTACCTTCTTGATCAGTTTGACACCCTTGATCAGTTTGTCACTATTGACCTTTGAATCAATTGGCCAGTTCGAGTGATCTACTTTCTCTATTTGACGGAACAGACTCTCTACTTTTGTGCCGTCCTTGAGCTTGCTTTGCGTGTCAACCACAAATATGCCGAACAGGCATTCCCCATCATTCAGGGGAATGTCCGACAACACCTTGGACCAGTCATTGTCATTGTATGTAACAATCATACCCTGACCGCGGCAGTATATCAATTGACGACTCCTTTCCGGCGTGTCCGCCAGATAATGGAAGGTTTCATAAAGTGTCCTGCTTGAAGGATTGCTCGCCAACTCATTCTCGCTGAAATCAAATCTGCGATATACCAAAGCACCGACGGATGTCTCGTCCTGGGAGCGGTTGAATTTGCACTTGCATCGCAAGACACGATAGTCCTTTTCATAGGGCACGTCGGCAGGATAATCTTCCGACAAGGCCTTGACTGCCATGTCATACATGTTCCGCATTTCCTTAAAGAAGGCAAAATGCCATGAGCCTTCCGTGTCCAGCGGTTGCTTGATACCATCGAAAATGAAACCGCATGTCAATTGTTTGCCCCAGGGAAAATGCGTATAATTGCCATCAGCATAAGCCATCAAATCGCCACGATATCTGGGAGCATACCATTTCATGACAGAAAACTCAAGGCAATCCTTCAAAGAACGAAACTTATTTTGCTGAGGATTTGATTCTCGGTCCTCTGTTTCCTCTTCACCCTTGAGTGCATCTTCGTCAATGAATGGAATAATGACGGTTGTTCCTGTTTCCGTGTTTTTGTATGGTTCGATATTAAAGACTCCAAGAATCTCTTCGATTCGCGCTTCGTCAGTGACAGGGGCGGGTGGCAGCATTTCGCCATTTTTACCTTTTCTTTCATCCCCCCACCATGCGATGCCCCAAGGCATGGTCTCCTTGTCAAATATGGCATCGCCGCCATTCTGGCAGTAGAACATGAACAATTTTGATATTCCCTCTGTTGTCCTGCTGTAGTAAATTACAAAACCTTTGCCTGGACGCAGGAACACTGTCTTGCCAGCGCCGAACGAGCCGCCGGAAATGGATTCGTCACTGGACTTCCCATTATAGAAGCCATACACCATCTTGAAAAGATTGGAATTACAATCATCGACTGTCCCCGTCAGACCAGTGGTGTTTTTGTCTCGTATCGCAAGGCAGCAATGCTTGTCTCCGTCAAGCTTGGCGCGAAGTTGCTCTTTAGAACTCTCGTCGCCCAGAAGACTTGCAAAATCCTCCTTGTGGAATGTGCTCTTGATGAAAACTATACTGACAAACTCTGGTTCTTTAGCAGTAAGAGCGGCGTCAAGGCTGTTCTGCAGCGCTTCGCGCACCAGCAAGTCCAAAGAGGACTGGCTGGTGTTCTGCGTGGCATTGCAGAGCTTGTCCGGCGTCGGGGCAAGAATCGGATTATTGAATGGATACTGGTACATTATGCCTGCTGGTTATCTTCCAATACATCGGCTTCGTCAATCTGCCCATTCCCATCATTGGGTTCTTCGATATTCGCCGCCAAAAAGGCTCTCCAACGATTGTCATTGTCATTCCTATCTGGTTCGGGCAAATAAAGGTAGAAGGTAATCAAATCATCTGCAAGATGTATTTGTCTGCCGCCATCTTTTGGAATCAGGTTTTTGATCACCAGCAACGGAATCCCGCTTTTCCCAGCCGCCTTACGATACTCGTCTGGTCCTAGACCTTTTTTATTTTCAGAACCCCACGTTTTTGTTGCATCTCCAAGGTCTCTTTCAGCGTCAATGTCAACAATGAATTCTTCTGGCATTGCAATTGTCTGGAAACGCATGATACAGCCCGCTTCATCAAGTCCAGAAATAGTTCTGGACTTTTTTATCAAATGATGGTCATGTCCAATACTGTCGGTGAAACTGAATTCATCCTCTGCGGGCCTCTCCTTTCCTGGAAGGATTACTGTCCATGGCTGATTTATGTTTTCCTCGCCATAATTTATGACTTTTTGCAAATCCTGTCCATTGAAATTCTTGGAATCTTCACAAACATTGAAATTTTCAATAAAACTTCTAATGTGGGCCCAATCTATATCTGTATGGTAAAGACTTCTGTTCTGGGTGGAATCCTCCCAGGCACCCAAGCTTTGTATAAAATTGACAGCCAGTTGCTTGTTGCTTGCCAATACGTTTGGTTCAATGTTGTAGTCAAGAAGCAGATGCTGATGTTTGCGCCCGAGTGGGGTGAAAACCCTAGCGGCTTGCTGACGGTTGCGTCCAGTAAGAATCATGCGAGGGACATATTCGCTGAGCACAGGAACCCGAGGTCCTTGCGAATGGTCTGGACTCTTTTGCCAACGTCTAAGCTCGTCCCTCATGGCCTCGTCAAGCAGTCCCAAGGCCCAGAAGCATTTCATGGTTCTTCTGGTCATCCAGATTCGCGGAAGCAACTCATATCCTATGCGGTATCCAAACCAACGGCCCATCTGGAGCAAGGTGTCCGCCTGCTTTGAATCCCTGACAAAATAACTGCAAACCAGTCCCTCCAATGTCAGACCTCTTGCAAGAGTGTTTCCGCCGACAACAATGAACAA